>CAIKXD010000069.1 GCA_903831265.1 uncultured Bacteroidota bacterium | reverse complement strand
TATTTACAAAAGTAGATATAAAAAAAGGAGCTTTGATTGTTGAATATCAGGGCGAAAAAATTACTTGGGCTGAAGGGCTCAAAAGAAACGAGCATCATGAATTTCAGTCGCCATACTTGTTTTATATTAGTGCAAAAAACTGTATTGATGCTGAATATACGCTTGATGCTCTAGCTCGTTATGCAAATGATGCAAAAGGGCACACACGCATTAAAGGTTTAAATAACAATGCTGAATATACAATAATTAAAAGGATTCCCTATATTACGGCTACAAGAAATATTAAAGCCGGAGAGGAAATTTTTGTAAGCTATGGTGATGATTATTGGAAAGCGATGAATGTTCATTAGCCAATAGAGCATTAATCATAGTAAAAATCATTGGGCATTTTTTTGTAGAGAGGCAATATAAATCCTATACGTGGCCCCAAATAAACATCCATTCTTTGTTTGGTATCTTGTTCCATAGTGTCAAAGTTAAAGCTTCTTCTATTTTTTGTAAATCCCGCCATGACTTCGAATCCAGCATAAAAATTGAGTAAGCGGCTATTTCCTAAATATAAGTATCCAACAAATTGACTTAACATTAAACCGCTGCTTAATCTATCGTATCCTTTTCTATACTCTTTATTGAGTTGAGGTGTTCTATTAAATTTATCTTCTATTCTAATTTTATGCTGCATGTAACCTAATCCGGTAAGTAGGCAAATTCCGGAGTTTTTATTTTGCCCCCAAATAGGAAATAGTTTGCCAAATTTTAGTGTTGAAGTCCAACCTCTTTCATAAAATAATAAGGTAGCATATTCACCGTTAGCATCCACCACATTTCCATTAGGGGAATTTATAGAATCGAATAAAGAAAGTGACTCTTTTACTTGGCTTTGAGGAGAAAATGTGAAAGTCCAATCAACACCCCAAATCCAGTTTTTTTTTGTTTTATTAAGAAAGTGTATTCCTGTGCTTGAATTAAATCCAAATCGATTTTTTAAATCTCCTTCAGGAAATTGAAAGGCATAGCTTAAGCCAATCATAGGAGCATTTATTGCGCTGTCTTTAGGCGTAACCTGAGCAAATGTGTTGCTGCAAGTATACTTTAGTATGAATAATAATATAAATGATTTTGAAAATAAGTTAAATCTCACAGTGTTTGGGATGAATTTGGTCAAAGAAACAAAAGTGATTAGAGATAAGCAAATTTATGCCTATATTCGCGCAATTTTAAGATAGACATGACAACAGATCAAAAAACAGCACCAAAAATACAAATGGTGGATTTAAAAACTCAGTATGAAAAAATAAAAACTGAGGTTGATTCAGCCATTCAACAAGTAATTGAAAATACCACTTTTATTAATGGTCCAGAAGTTAAAAGTTTTCAAGCCGATTTAGAAAAGTACCTTGGAGTAAAGCATGTAATACCATGTGCCAACGGAACAGATGCGCTTCAAATTGCTATGATGGCCTTGGATTTGAAACCAGGAGATGAGGTAATTACAGCTAATTTTACTTATGTGGCTACTGCAGAAGTAATAGCCTTGTTAGGATTAACACCCGTTTTAGTAGATGTATATCCCGATACTTTTGACATTAATATTGAGGCCATAGAAAAGGCAATTACCCCAAAGACAAAAGCCATCGTTCCTGTTCATTTGTTTGGACAGTGTGCTAATATGGAAGCTATTATGCAGCTTGCATTAAAACATAAATTATACGTAATTGAAGATACTGCACAAGCCATTGGTGCCGATTTTACTTTTAGGAATGGGGAAACCAAAAAAGCAGGCACTATTGGCACAGTTGGTTGCACCTCTTTTTTTCCGAGTAAAAATTTAGGTTGTTATGGCGATGGTGGTGCTATATACACTAATGACGATGTATTGGCTGCTAAATTAAGAATGATTGCAAATCATGGACAGAGCGTTCAATATGTGCATGATAGTATTGGCGTTAATTCAAGATTAGACAGTATACAAGCGGCTATTTTAAGAGTAAAGTTGAAGCATTTAGATGAGTATGCAGCAGCCAGAAACAAGGCAGCTGATTATTACGACAAGGCTTTTGCAAATCATCCAAATTTAAAAACACCAGTAAGGGTAAAAAATAGCAACCATGTTTTTCATCAATATACTTTGCAGTTAAAGAATGTTGATAGGAGCGCGTTAAGAGAGTTTTTGAGTGCAAATGGGGTGCCGGCAATGATTTACTATCCAATTCCTTTGCACATGCAAAAAGCCTATACCGATGCAAGATATAAAGCTGGTGATTTTCCGGTAACTGAAGCGTTGTGTGCCAGCGTTATATCATTACCAATGCATACAGAATTAACTGAGGATACCTTGAGTTACGTAACTTCAAAAGTATTAGCATTTATCAATCAATAAAATCGGTAGTTCCGAATAAACATACTTAAAATAAATTAAAATCTAACTATTTATAAGGGTTAGAAAAATTTAAAATAATAAAATATGAATATAGCAGTTGTTGGAACAGGATATGTTGGTTTAGTTACAGGAACCTGCCTTGCCGAAACAGGAAACACAGTGGTTTGTGTTGATATTAATGAAGAAAAGGTAAAGAAAATGAAAGATGGTGTGGTGCCAATTTACGAACCACACTTAGATGTGCTTTTTCATCGTAATATAAAAGCAGGGAGATTAAGTTTTACCACCAATTTGGCTGAGGCAATCGAGAAAGCTAAAATTATATTTTTAGCATTACCTACACCTCCTGGAGAAGATGGCTCTGCTGATTTAAGTTACATTATTGGTGTAGCTAAAGATTTAGGAAAAATAATTAAAGATTATAAAGTAATAGTTGATAAAAGCACTGTGCCTGTTGGAACAGCTGATAAGGTGCGTGAAGCTATGCTTGAGACGATGAAAGGAAATCCTAATTTTCCAACTGCTACGGAGCAGGCTTCGGCTTTTGATGTAGTTAGTAATCCTGAGTTTTTGCGTGAAGGTTTTGCGGTTGATGATTTTTTAAAACCAGATAGAGTTGTAATAGGAAGTAGTAACGATCGCGCAAGAAAATTGATGGAAGAGCTCTACAAGCCTTATGTTCGTCAGGGTAATCCAATTATTTTTATGGATGAAAAATCTGCTGAGTTAACTAAGTATGCTGCGAACGCTTTTTTAGCTACAAAAATTACCTTTATGAACGAGATTGCAAATTTATGTGAGCGTTTAGGTGCTGATGTAGATATGGTTAGAATTGGAATTGGCTCTGATGAACGTATAGGAAAACGTTTCTTATTTCCTGGTATTGGATATGGTGGAAGCTGCTTCCCAAAAGATGTGCAGGCACTTTCAAAATCATCAAAAGAAGTAAATTACGACTTTAGTTTATTGAATGCAGTGATGCAGGTTAATGAAACACAAAAAACGATTATTATTCCTAAAGTAAAAAGGTTTTTTAATAACGATTTAAAAGGTAAACATTTTGCACTTTGGGGATTGGCCTTTAAGCCAGATACAGACGATATTAGAGAGGCTCCTGCCTTGTATTTAATTAAAGAATTGACTGCTGCAGGTGCCACTGTAACTGCATTTGATCCAGAAGGTATGCCAAATGTAAAGCAATTGTTAGGCAATAAAATAAGTTTTGCCGAAAATCAATATGATGCTTTAAATAATGCTGATGCATTGATAATTGCTACTGAGTGGAGTGTATTCCGCACACCAGATTTTGATCAGGTAACATCTAAATTAAAAAACAAAGTTATTTTTGATGGTAGAAATGTTTATGGTAATGATCAAATGAAACAATTGGGTTATCATTACGAAAGTATAGGTAGAGATAGTGTTACACAATAATAGGTTTATAGTTTACATTGAAGAATTTACTTGCATTTAAAGACCTTATTGATTTTGAACTTGAAGCGTTCAATAAATCATTATTAAACAAAAAACCTTCAAGTTTATACGACCCTATAAAATATACACTTGATTTAGGTGGAAAGCGCATGCGTCCTTTACTTACCTTAATAGCCTGCGATTTATTTGATGGCAATGTAAGTGAGGCTGTAAAGCCTGCGCTTGGCTTGGAGCTTTTTCACAATTTTACGCTGCTCCATGATGATATTATGGACAAAGCACCTTTACGGAGAAATCAACCTACTGTGCATAAAAAGTGGAATTCAGATATTGCTATTTTAAGCGGTGATACCATGTTTGTGCAAAGCTTTCAATTTGTGATGCAAAGCCCATTAATTAACTTAAAGCAAGTTTTAGATGTATTTACTAAAACAGCTATTGAAGTGTGTGAAGGGCAACAAATGGATATGGATTTTGAAAGCCAATCGAATGTGAGCATCCATCAGTACATTAAAATGATAGGTTTAAAAACTTCGGTGTTATTAGCAGGCAGTATGAAAATAGGCGCCATTATTGGCGGTGCAAGAGAAGAGGATGCCGCACATATTTATGATTTTGGTAAAAATTTAGGAATTGCATTTCAATTACAAGATGATATTTTGGATGTGTTTGGAAGTAGTGATAAAGTAGGCAAACAAACAGGTGGTGATATTGTAAGTAATAAAAAAACATATCTTTTGTTGAAGGCAATGGATATGGCCGACAGATATAAAAAGGAAGAATTGCAATTGTGGATGCATACCACAGATGTTGATCCTGTTGAGAAAGTAGAGTCTGTGAAAGCTATTTATGAATATTTAGGTGTGAAGGCCCTTGCAGAAACGGAGATGCAAAAGTTTTACGAAAAAAGTTTATTGCATTTGAATGAAATTCCTTGTAACCAAAATAAAAAAGACCAGCTTAAGTTTTTTGCCGAAAACTTAATGCAGCGCGAAAGTTAATCGATATAATTTTTGCTTTTGTTACATAAATAAGTGGGTTTAAAATC
>CAIKXD010000068.1 GCA_903831265.1 uncultured Bacteroidota bacterium | reverse complement strand
TCTAAATTTTAATTTATATTTGTATAAAATAATTGTTATGTCATCTCAAATACAAGAAAATTATTTAAAATGTATATACAAGCTCTGTGAAAAGTACCCTACAGGCGCTTCTACCAATGCTATTGCCGAAGGACTTGAAACTAAACCTGCCACTGTTACTGATATGCTTAAAAAGCTTTCAACACAAAAGTTGATTAATTATCAAAAATACCAGGGTGTTACACTAACCCCAAAGGGCAAAAAGGCAGCACTCAGCATTGTAAGAAATCATCGTTTGTGGGAAGTTTTTTTGGTAGATAAACTTAATTTTAGTTGGAATGAAGTGCACGAAGTGGCTGAACAATTAGAGCATGTAAAGTCGGAAGAACTCATTAACCGATTAGACTTATTTTTAGGACATCCAAAATTTGATCCACATGGTGATCCAATCCCAACTAAAAATGGCAAAATGGAGAACAATAAAGCCAAACCATTGCAAGAAGCTAAAGCTGGAGAGAAAATGATTGTTGCTGGTGTTTTAGAGCATAGTACTAGTTTCTTAGCATACTTAAATGAAGTAAAATTAACCTTAGGACAAAAGGTGACAATCAAAAAAATTATTGAATTTGATCAATCAATGCAGCTGGTTGTAAACAAGAAAGATGTTTTATTCATCAGCCATCAGGTGGCTAAAAATATTTTAGTGATATGTCAGTAAAAAGAAATAAATCTGCCGAGTCATTATCTGAAGTGCACGCCAGTGTTGATATCAGCCAAAAGAAAGGTGCTTTTAAAAAATTCTTTGCCTTTTTGGGACCTGCCTATCTTATTAGTGTTGGCTATATGGATCCCGGGAACTGGGCCACAGATCTTGCCGGTGGCAGTAAGTATGGCTATCAATTAATATGGGTGCTTTTAATGAGTAACTTAATTGCGCTTTTATTGCAAAGTTTAAGTGCCAGATTAGGCATAGTTCGAGGGAGAGATTTGGCACAAGCCTCGCGTGAAACCTATCCTAAATACGTAAATTTTTACTTGTACATTTTAGCAGAAATTGCTATTGCTGCCTGCGATTTAGCTGAGGTGTTGGGTATGGCAATTGGCTTGCAATTATTATTCGATTTGCCATTAATGGTTGGAGTTGTAATTAGCGTGCTTGATACTTTTATACTGTTGTTTTTAATCAATTATGGCATCAGAAAGATGGAGGCTTTTATTATTGCTCTAGTGGCTATGGTGGGCTTTTCGTTTTTTGCAGAAATGATTTTTGCTCAACCTCAATTGGGCGAAGTAGTTAAAGGCTTTGTTCCATCATTACCCGATAGTGATGCATTGTACATTGCCATTGGTATTATCGGTGCTACTGTAATGCCACATAATTTGTATTTACATTCTGCTTTGGTTCAAACGCGCAAAATTGGTAACCTGCATACCGATATTAAACGTGCCATTAAATTTAATTTTATCGATTCGGCTATTGCACTTAACCTAGCCTTCTTTGTTAATGCTGCGATTTTAATTTTGGCGGCCACCGCCTTTTATCAAAATGGTCTTTTCGAAGTTGCCGAAATACAGGATGCACATAGATTACTGGAGCCTATGTTAGGTAATAAATGGGCTCCTATTTTATTTGCTGTAGCTTTAATTGCTGCCGGACAAAGTTCAACAATCACAGGTACGCTAGCTGGTCAAATCATTATGGAGGGTTATTTGAATTTAAGAATACAGCCTTGGGTAAGAAGAATAATTACCCGCTCTTTAGCAGTTGTACCAAGCTTATTGGCTATATATTATATGGGCGAATCGGCTACAGGTAAATTGCTTATTTTAAGTCAGGTGATTTTAAGTATGCAATTGGGTTTTGCCATTATTCCCTTGATTCATTTTGTAAGTGATAAACAAAAGATGGGTACTTTTGTGATAGGCAATAAAGTAAAATTGTTAGCATGGATAAGCGCAGGCATCATTGTTTCATTGAATATCAAATTAGTGATGGAAGAAGTGTTGGGCCTGCTTGAAAACTACCCTAATCATCAATTTATAATACTTGTTACAGTAATTCCGGTTATACTACTTTCGATTGGTGTGTTGTTATATGTTACATTTTTGCCTGTAATGTCTAAAATTAAACATCATCATACTATTACTCCGCATGGTTCAAAAAGATTAGAACCAATCATTACAAAAAAGGAATACCAAAGAATTGCTATTACGGTTGATTTCTCCGAGTCAGATAACGTAGCTCTGTCGCAAGCAGTGCTTCAATCACAAAAAAGCACACAGCTCATTCTTATACATATTGTTGAAACTGCTGGAGCATTGATACTTGGGGAGGAAATTAAAGACCATGAAAGCACGAGTGATATTAATCAATTAGAAAAATATAAAACCTATTTAATGGAAATGGGTTACGAGGTGGAGACCGCTCTGGGCTATGGAAATCCTAAAAAACAGATCCCAATTATTGTAACACAAAAACAAGCCGAATTATTAATCATGGCAACACACGGTCATAAAGGGCTCAATGATTTTTTATTTGGAACCACCTTAGAAAAAGTGAGGCATAGTTTAAATATACCGGTGTTGATTGTTGGAGTGTAGTATTACTTTAGCGAATTATAATCTCTCAAATAATTCTGCATTTCCTTTTGGGGAAGCGTATATTAGCTTAAAATACTTTGTAATTTCGAGGTTCGTTTTTTCGCTAATGGAGTCTTTGGGAAGATGCTGATAACACCACCTTACAATATAATCAATTTGTATACCCGTTTTATTTTCATAGGCAGCTATATTGATAGTTGGATTTAAACTATAGCTAAAATTGCCGAGCAAGGGATTTGGATGGGACTTAGGCACCCACTTTAAAGGAAAATGTACCGTGTTAGCTTCATAATTATCAAGGAGCAGCAATAGTTTATCGGACGATAAATAATTAGACAAATTAGTGTGCAGCCAATTACCCGAATAGTTGAGTGGAATAATTGTTCTGCCATCCTTTAAGTAATTTTCTAAACATGTTAATTCTTTTGACTCGTTGGCCAATATTTTAATGGTGGAAAATTTGTTCAGTTGTTGATAAAATGCAATACTCGTTAAAATGATAATTGGCAATAAAAGCAACACTCGATTAAACTGAAAAAAAGAGAGCAAAACAATTAAAAAAATATAAAATAACAACAGCATTCTTATATTTAAAAACCCTCCTGAAACCAACTCGTTGGGAGCCACAAAAAATAAAAGTAACATCAATAAAGTAAAAACAAGAAATAATAAAAAATGCGTGTTTTTTAACCTGTTTTTTTTATTAAATATAGTAAGGATAATCCCCGAAATAAGCACAAAACTGATGATTATATTTGTAGCATATCCAAACCAGACTTCTAACGATTCGTTATAAACAAGCAGTGGCCTTGCTTTTAAGAACCAATCTGTAAGTACTTCAAAACCTAGAGCATCAGCACTTGCACCTTTTGAGTGATTAAACAAAAACAAAAAACAAAGTAACAATAATGGTAATTGAAAGCTAGTAAAGTGTGCAAGCATTTTGAGCGACTCATTTCTTTTTAGCAATATGCCTAATGAAATAAACGCCAAAAATAAACCATAAACTATTAGGTGAGAAAAATAGAGTAGAATACTAAACATGAGCAATACAAATAATTGTTTACCCTTAAATTCAAAGGTTTTTTTTATGCTATAGTTTATGGCAAAAAGCAGAATCACAATACCTATACTAAAATTATAAAAACCTAATCCTAAAATAAAATTAAAGGCAAAAGGAATCGACAACCAAGCTATTAAAGCATTTTCTTTATTTAATGTAATGATTAAATTACGAACAGCGATTGGAAAAGTGAGTAAAATAGAAGCTACTAATAATTTTTCGCTGAAAGCACCACTTGCAAATAGCTTAAACAGAATTAAGACAATATGTCCAATCCAATTGGGTTCGATGGAGGTATTAAAATTAAAAAGAGCTGTAATGTTTTGATGATAGGCGCCAAAATAGTGAGCAATTAAATTGGCATTGTAAACATGTGCAGGCCCATCATTCGTCACAAAATAATCGTAACAAAAAACGGGCATTGCTAAAATGAATACGGTTATATAAAAAAGTATGGGCTCTGTTTTTTTGATCAAGGTTTTACTTTTTACAAATTATTTAGTTGATTTTATAGTTATGCCAGAGGCTAAATTAATTTTCTCAAAAATAGGATTAATATTTCTTTCATTGAAAAAAGTCATAGCCAAATGCGTAGCACTTCAATTTGTAGGTATGAACATTAAACCCAAATTTGGCAGTTGAAACCTACTCAACTTCATTTTTCTTCAATCTCAAGCACTTACTCCCATTTCCGATTTCATATTATTTCACTATTACTTCAATCCAAAATAGTGCGTGAGCACTTGATATTATTGAAAAATTTTGTTGACCAACAATTCGAACTGCATAATTTGTATTAAATCAATACGATTGAAAAAACAGAAAAGACACACCCGAATTGCATCTATAAAACAAGATTTAATTTATAACTTTATTTCTTCCTGATCAGGAGTAAAGAAACGGTATTCCACAATATTGTATGAGTTTACGGGAATTACCTTAATCCATTTTTTATACTTTAAAAACCATTGTATTCTTTTCGAATACAGTCCTTTGGTGAAATAGGCCGCTAAATATGGGTTGGTGTGCAATTCAATGGCTTTTTCATTTTGTTCTTTGATTACAAAACGTAAATTATTTTCAACTTCATCGGATAAAAGCACGGTTGATGAAACTTCGCCACTACCTTTGCAGGCCGGGCATTTCTCCAGCGTTTCGATATTCATTTCGGGGCGCACACGCTGACGTGTAATTTGCACTAAGCCAAACTTTGTAGGTGGCAAAACCTGATGGCGAGCACGGTCGCTCTTCATTTCATCTTTAACCTTTTGATAGAGAGCTGCCCTGTTTTCAGCACTGCCCATATCAATAAAATCGACCACAATAATGCCGCCCATATCGCGCAAACGTAACTGGCGAGCCACTTCTACAGCAGCATCCATGTTTACTTCAAGGGCATTTAGCTCTTGGGTATTATCGCTTTTGGCCCGATGTCCGCTGTTTACATCTATCACATGCATGGCCTCGGTATGTTCAATAATAAGGTAGGCGCCTGTTTTCATAGGCACAGTTTTACCAAAAGAACCTTTTATTTGCTTTTCAATACCAAAATGCTCAAAAATGGGCAATTTGCCTTTGTAAAGTTTTAAGATGTCTTTCTTTTCGGGTGCAATGTTAATTAGGTATGATTTTACCTCTTCAAACAAACTTTCTTCATCAACTTGGATATTGCTAAATTTGGCATTGAGAATATCTCTAAGAATGGCTGAGGTTCGATCTAATTCACCTAAAATCTTTTTAGAAGGCTGAACCACTTTTAATGCTTCAAATAAACCATCCCATTTTTGCATTAGGTCTTTTAAATCGGCTTCCACTTCGTTTACAGACTTTCCTTCTGCTACAGTGCGCACAATAATTCCAAAGTGCTTTGGTTTGATGCCTTGAAGTATTTTCTTTAGACGGTCACGCTCTTCGGCATTTTTTATTTTTTGAGAAACAGAAACTTTTTCGGCAAAAGGAATTAAAACAATATATCGGCCAGCCAATGAAAGCTCAGAAGTTATTCTTGGACCTTTTGTAGAAATGGGCTCCTTCGCAATTTGCACCAACACCAATTGTTGACCGTTCAATACCTGAGCTATTTTGCCCATTTTATCAATGTCGGGCTCAATTTGAAACTGATCGAGACGACTATCTTTCTGTGATCCATTGAGTACTTTTTTTGTAAATGAAGCCAAAGAACCAAATTGTGGTCCTAAGTCTAGATAATGTAAAAAAGCATCTTTTTCGTAGCCTACATCAATAAATACAGCATTCAGGCCAGGCATTATTTTTTTTACCTTACCCAAATGTATATCACCAACAGCAAAGCTACTGTTGCGTTTTTCCCTATGAAGTTCTTGTAAGCGTTTATCGTTAAGTAACGCAATCTGAACTTCTGTGGGAGTAGACTCAATAATCAACTCGTATTGCACAGCGTTTATTTAAATATTTGAAATACAGCAAAACAGTGCTCTTTTGGAGCAATTTAATAATACAACACTTACAACAGGAATTTCCTATTGTAAATGTTGTAACTGCATTTCGATTAAGTTAAAACAGAATTAAAAATAAAGAAATTAATCTCTATTTTTTCTTCTTATGTCTGTTCTTTCTTAATCGTTTCTTACGCTTGTGTGTGGCAATTTTATGCCTTTTTCTTTTTTTCCCGCTTGGCATGGTAATTATTTTTTAGTGTTTTTTAATTCATTTATAAACTGCTCAACCTGTTGGTTGATGGTGTTATCATTACTTTTTTTCATATAAAGCTCAAGCATTTCAATGGCTTGTTCTTTCTTACCCATATCTGCATATATTTGACCAAGGTAAATATAAGCTTGGATATAATCGGGTTTAATCTTTAAAATTTTATTAAACCGCTCCAATGCCTTGTCTGTTTGACCACTTTGAATTGCAAACAATCCTAACTGAACTTGTGCATCAACATAGGCAGAATCTCTACTCACTACCTTTCTTAGTAGCATAATGCCATCCATAGGTTGTGAACTCCCTTCAACATAACAAGTTCCGAGCATTGTTGCAGCTTCTAAATCATTTGTATCAAGCTTCACAGCTTGATTGTAACACTCGATGGCTTTGCCAAACAAAGTTTGTTTTAAAAAAGCTTGATCGAAGCGGGTAGCTTTGTAATATAGCATTCCAGCTTTTTTCCAAGCCGTGTTTGTTGCTTTCAATGAGGCACTCTTTTCTAAAAAATAAGCCGATGAAGTTACACTATTAGTGAGCAATATGCTTGCAATAGAATCATAACCTCTAGTTTTATCGCTAAACTGCGTCATTTTATTTACCAAACTTTGGCTTTCTTTATCCAAACTTTGAATCACACTGTCGCTGTATGTTTCTAAATTAACAGCGGCAGAGGCCTCCAATTTCGGCATCTCTTTTTTTACCGGCTTGCCTTTTTTATTGGCAAAATATAAAAGAACGGTTAATGTTACTATTCCAAAAACTACAGCAATTTGTATACTTCTTGGAGATTTCATTTATTTAATTGGTGCGTTTTTTACTTTTTCAACAAACGTTTTTGCAGGCTTAAAGGCAGGAATGTTGTGAGCAGGAATAATTACTGCTGTATTTTTAGAAATATTTCTTCCTGTTTTTTCTGCTCTTCTTTTAACAATAAAACTTCCAAATCCTCTTAAATAAACATTTTCGCCTGTGGTAACAGATTGCTTAAGGCTTTTCATAAAGGCCTCAACCACTGTTTGTACTTCCATTTTTTCAATTCCTGTTTTCGATGCAATTTCGTTTACAATGTCTGCTTTGGTCATAGTGTGTGTAAGTTGCTGTTTTATATATACTTAGTCTTTATCTTGAATTTGGGGGTGCAAAGATAGTTTAATTTATAAAACACCCAAATCAAGTTTAATATTTATGAAACTATTGTGAAATAAGACCTTTTGCTTACTCACTTACCCAATTAACAATGAGCACCATTCTTTTTACCGATAAAACAATGCTAAATGCAGACAGAACAATATTAATTTAAAAATTGAAGAAAATAAAGTAAAAAATATGTTATTTTGAGGCTTTAAATCAAGTTAATTAGCCAATTTAATTTTAATATTAGAAGCATGATTCAATTAAGCAATACCATTAATTTTGCAAAAGATATAGATTCAAAGGATGCGCTGCATACTTATCGTCATCAGTTTTATTTTCCTCTTTTACACGGAAAGCAAGCATTATATTTTACAGGTAACTCATTGGGTTTGCAGCCCAAAACAACACAAGATGCTGTTTTAACCGAATTAGAGGATTGGGCAACTTACGGTGTTGAAGGTCATTTTCATGCAAGAAATCCTTGGTATTCGTATCACGAACTATTAAATGAAAGTGCTGCACACATTGTTGGTGCTGAGCCAGCTGAAGTGGTTATGATGAATCAACTTACAGTAAATTTGCATTTGTTGATGGTGTCTTTTTACAGGCCTACTCCGCAGCGATATAAAATTATATGCGAAGCAAAGGCTTTTCCATCTGATCAGTACGCGCTCGAGAGTCAAGTAAGAATAAATGGCTACGAGCCCCATGATACAATCATTGAAGTAAGTGCAAGAGGCGGAGAGTACTGCATTTCGCATGATGATATTTATGCAGCTATTGATAAGCATAAAGATGAATTAGCCTTGGTAATAATTGGAGGTGTAAATTACTATACTGGTCAGGTTTTTGATATGAAAACAATTACTCAAAAGGCACATGAAGCAGGCGCTTATGTGGGTTTTGATTTAGCACACGCAGCTGGCAATATTGAATTGAAACTACATGAATGGAATGTTGATTTTGCTTGCTGGTGTACTTATAAATATCTCAATTCTGGTCCTGGAAGTGTTGCCGGAGCTTTTGTGCATAAAAACCATCATCACAAAAATTTACCACGTTTAGCTGGCTGGTGGGGCCATGATAAAGTTACAAGATTTAAAATGGAAAAAGGCTTCAACCCAATTCCCACTGCCGAAGGCTGGCAATTAAGCAATGCTCCTATTTTTTCAATGGCTGCACATAAGGCTTCATTGGCCATTTTTGAAGAAGTAGGCATGGAAAAATTGGTTGCTAAAAGTAAACTATTAAAGGCCTACACTGAATTTGTTATAGCTGATGTTAATTTGCAATTGGGTGCACAAAAAGGGACACTTGAAATAATAACACCTTTGAATGATCAACCAGGTGATTATTTTGGAAGTGGTTGTCAGGTGAGTATTGTAGCCCACGGTTATGGAAAGAAATTATTTGAGGATTTAATAGCTAATTCTGTGATTGCCGATTGGAGAGAGCCAAATGTGATAAGAATTGCACCCGTGCCTCTATATAATTCATTCGAAGATATTTATCGCTTTGGGGAAGTGTTGTTGAGTATTATGAAATAGTCACAAGCAGCATGATGAATTCCAACAAAAATTTAATTGCATTATTTCTGTTCTTATTTATTGCTACATGCAAAGTGAATGCGCAGATGTGGAGTATTGGAATTTATGTTAACGGAATTAATGTACATCTAAAAAAGCCTCTGAATCCTGACTTATATCACAGAGCAATTAGTAAGAACAAGAGAATGGTTTATAACTTAGGAGGCGGCATTAGAATTGCCTATTATGTAAATAAATACGCTGGAATAACCATCACACAAGTGATAGTGCCCCAAGATTGCGGGAACAAATTTTTTGGAATGACGCATGCAGGTATTTTTCTTTCTACAAGATATTTTAATAATAGCCGGCATGAGGGATTGCTGATAGGCGGGCCACTTTTATTTTACCGTAAAAACTGGAATACCTTGCCAAATTATGCGGAAGATTATTTATTCACAGAAACAAAAAATAAATTGTGGCAATATAAATTTGTTTGGCATGGAGGTTTTTTAGAGTATCAATATCATTACAACAATTTTAATGCAGCTGGCATACACATTATGCCAGGAATACCGGAATTACTAAGTTTTTCGGGCCATCATAGTAGTTTTGTAAAATAAATTGACCGCTTTTACGTTTATACAATTTACAAATTTAAATGACTAAACACATCCTCTTTATTAGTAGTTGGTATCCCACTCCAGAAAAAAAGAGTCATGGTATTTTTTTTAAACGACATGCAGAAGCAGCTGCATTGCTCAATCAAATTTCAGCGATTCATGTTTGCTCAGGTCAATCAAACCATATAGATGTACAATTAGATCATAAGGTTTATACAGTAATAGGTACTTATAAAAAGGTTAATCATCAGCTACCAATAATTTCTACTTTTCAAAAACTATGGCGTTCTTTTAATTGTTTCAAAAAGTGCTACAAAGTATTGCTCAAAGCTACCTCTGTGCCTGATTTAGTGCTGTTAAATGTAATATTTCCTGCTGGAATTTATGTTTTATGGTTGCATTATATTAAAAAATTGCCCTTTATTGTTCAAGAGCAATGGTCAGGGTATTACCCTGAAGATGGCAATTATAAAGGTTTTATAATGAGAATAGTAACCGAATTATGTGTAAAGCATGCCAAAGCTATTTTAGTAGTTTCAAATAAACTAGAACAAAGCATGAATACACACAGGTTAAAAAACACTTATATTAAAATTGGAAATGTTGTGGATACCGATTTGTTTGTACCACTCGCTCATCATGGCATTGTGCCCTTTAAGTTTGTGCATGTATCAACTATTAACGATAAAGAAAAAAACATAAGCGGTATTATACAAGCAGCGCATTTTTTATACCATAAAAATATTTCATTTCGTATTGATATTGTAGGCGATGGCCCTGAAAGAGATACTTTTGAAGCATTAGCGCAACAATATCAATTACTCAATAAAGTTATTTATTTTCATGGGTTTAAGCTACCGCAAGAGGTTGCAAACATAATGGCTCAAGCACATTGTTTTATCCTCAATAGTAATTATGAGGGATTGCCATGTGTGCTTTTAGAAGCCATGTCGTGCGGTATTCCTGTTATATCAACCAAAGTTGGTGCAGTGCCCGAAATTATTGACCATAAACAAGGAGTGTTGATAAAACCTAATGATGCAAAAAAGTTGTGTCTTGCTATGGAGGACATGATATCCAGTTATAGTCAATATAGCAGCAGTTACATTAGGACCAAAATAATTGAGAAATATTCTTATCCTGCGATAGCAAAAGATTTTAACATCATATTTAATTCTGTTTTAATTGATGAGTAAAAGTTTGAAATTTGGAATACTCTGTAACGGCTTTGAATTTGAGGCCTGGGAAGTCGCTTGTATTGATAATTTGCTTCGCCACCCTCAGATTGAGCTAAAGCTTTTGGTAATGAATAATCAGGAAATATTAACTAAACCTACATTTATTCAAAAACTTAGAAATTATCCATACCGAAGCTTATTATTTAGAGCTTATAAAAGATATAAACTTAAAGCATTTTCATACAAACGCATATCGCTGGAGGATAGATTAAAAGAATTCGCAATATTAAATTGTTCACCCATCAAATCAGGAAAGTTTAGTGCGTATTTTTCGGAACAAGATATAGATACAATTAAAAGTTACAAGCTCGATTTTATGCTAAGGTTTGGCTTCAACATTTTAAAAGGTGAAATTTTAAAGAGTTGTAATTATGGGATATGGTCATTTCATCATGCCGATAATGATTTTATAAGAGGTGGCCCAATTGGATTTTGGGAAATTTATCATAGAAAAAACACCACTGCAGCTGTGTTACAACAGTTAAATGAAAAGCTTGATCAAGGAAAAATATTAAGGAAAGGTTATTTAAAAACAGTTGATTACTGTTATGCTGAAAATATTGACCAGCTTACCGAAATGGCTTCTATGTGGCCTTTACAGGTTTGTATCGATTTGATGAATGGGCATAATGTGATAGAAAAAGCACCGCTTACAATAAAGAAGGCTAAGTTATTTAAGTATCCCGGCAACTGGCGTTTTATGCACTTTGTTTTTATATTATTTCAAAATAAAATAAAATTTCATTTTAACCAGTTGTTTATGGCAGAATCTTGGCAAATAGCGCGCTATGACCAGAGCTTAAAGGAGGTAGTAAAAAATGATTTAACAAAGGCAGCCTATATAAGTAAATCAAATAATGAAACATATTGTGCTGATCCTTTTTTATGGCCCAATAACAGTGCTAAAAAAATAGTTTATGAATATTTCTCTTACAAAGATAATTGTGGAAAAATTGCCATGATGGATTTTAATGGGCAGAACTTTAAACTACTTGATTTTGGCAAAAGAGAGCACATGTCATATCCCTTTTTATTTGAGTATAATAAGCAAGTGTATTGTTTACCCGAGCAAGCAGAAGCTGGAAGTGTGACCTTATATAAAATTGACGCCAAAGGAGATATACTAGCGCATGCCGATTTAATTAAAGACTTTGAAGCACGTGATGCAAGTTTGATTTATTTTGAACAAAAGTGGTGGTTGTTTTGCACCAAAGCTAACTATTTTGAAAATGCTGCTTTGTTTATTTTTTATGCTGACAATTTGGAGCAATCATTTATACCACATCAAAACAATCCTGTGAAAGTAAATGTGCAAAATGCAAGACCTGCAGGTACTTTTTTTATTGACAATGATGTTTTATATCGCTTGGCACAAAACAGCGCCTTACATTATGGACATAAAGTTAATATCAATAAAATTACAAAATTAAGTGTTTCTGAATTTGAAGAGGAAATTGTTGAAGTTATTGAACCTTTGCTATTTGGCAATTACAAAGGAATACATCACATAAATTCGCAGCAGGGACAAACTATAGTTGATTTAAAACAAACAAAATTTAGTTTAAACAATTTCAAAAATCAATGGCAAAGAAAGTGGAGAAAAATATCGGGTTAAGCTGATTTTATTTTAGTTTCGATAGCTGTAGTAGAATAGCCATCGATAAAAGGAATGCTGATTACTTGCCCGCCATAAGATTGAACAATATCTGATCCTACTATTTTAGCAGGCTCCCAATCGCCACCTTTAACTAAAAAATCGGGTTTGATTATTTTTATTAATTCGAGAGGAGTAGCTTCATCAAAAACGATTACAGCACTAATCACATGCAAACTTGCCATAATTAAAGTCCTACTTTTTTCATCTTGTATTGGCCTATGTATTCCTTTTAATTTTTGCACTGAGTTGTCGCTATTGATGCCTACAATTAAACGATTGCCCAAGGAGGCTGCTTGCGCCAAATAAGTAACATGGCCTTGATGAAGCAAATCGAAACAACCATTGGTGAAAACTATCTTTTGGTTTTTAAGTTGGAAGTTGGCTACTAACTTTGATAGCGCATTCTTGTCTATTATTTTATTTTGTATCACTTGTAGATAATCCATGTTTATTTTTGTTTAAAATTGGGAGTAAAATGAGGGAAAGTAATCCGCCTAAAATAATAGCAATGGTTTGACTGCTCCAAATAATCCAACCCAAAGCATAACCAACATTGGCAGAAATACCGTAAATTACCAAAGTGTTTTGCACTATAATTTGGTAAGCGCCAATTCCTCCTTGCACCAAAATAAATGCAAAAGTGCCAAAAAATAAAATGGCGAAAGAAGCACCAATGCCTAAAGAACTTGTTTCGGGTAAGGCTTTAAATCCTACATAAATACCTAGGAAATAAATCACCCAAATTAAGATGGAATGAAAAACAAATAAATAAGGTTTTTTTAATTTGGTAATCGTTTTTAATCCTTCTGAAAAACCTTTTAAAAAACCAATTAACTTAATGACTAGCTTAGATTTGAGTATACTTTTTCGCAATAAAAACAAGGCTGTTAAAATGGTAAAAAAGCTGATGATAATAATAGTTTTGATTGGAAAAGCATCTGGATTTTTTGCGGGGCCCACATATGCTTCATATGCTTCATTAAGTTTAGTCGATAAAACGTCAAACTGCCATACAATGGTGATTACAGACACAATCATCAATAAGATTGTGTCCATTATCCTTTCAACCACTACAGTGCCAAAAACACTATCTAATGGTAATTTTTCGTAACGTTTAATCACTCCACATCTGGTAATTTCGCCAATGCGTGGCACAGCTAAATTAGCCAAATATCCAACCAAAACTGCCATCAAAGTATTTAAAAAACCAGGTTTATGCCCTAAGGGTTCAATCATAATTTGCCAACGAATGGCTCTACTAACATGACTAAAAATACCCAACAACATAATTAGGAAAATTACACCATAGTTGGCCTGCGTAAACGAATGAAAAATTTCTGTTTTGTCATTTTCTGTGAGGTTTCGCACTACCAACCAAATAAGCAAAAGGCCTATCCCTAGAAAAAAGATAGTTTTAAACACATCAACTATAGTTTTATTTACTTTACTCATAAATTAACATGTTGTCAATAAGCCTAACCTTACCAAGTTTAACCGCAATAAATAGCATAACAGAGCGACTTTTATCAAGTACAGTTAGATTTTCCAAATTATCGGCATAGGCAAACTGTATATATTCTGGTTTAATTAACGGATACTTTTTTAAATTTTCAACTGCAAAATCTAATAATTCTTGGGGGTTTGAAGTGTTACTTCTATTTTTAATTTGCAACAAGGTATTGTATATTCCCGAAGCTTGAGTTCTTTCCAAAGAAGTTAACAGCATATTTCTCGAACTCATAGCCAAACCATCGTCTTCGCGAATAATAGCTCCAGGTACAATTGTTATAGGTAAATCGAGTAGTTTCACTAGCTGTTTTACAACGCAAAGTTGTTGAAAGTCTTTTTCACCAAAGAAAGCTAAGTTGGGTTTTACAATATCAAACAATCGCTGAACAACATTGGCCATACCGTTAAAATGCCCCGGTCTGTGCTCGCCTTCCATTACTTTTTCTATTGCACCAAAATCATAGTTTTGCATTGATAAATTTGGCGGATAAATTTCTTCAACTTCGGGTATAAAAACCACATCGCATCCAGCCTCTTCAAGCAGTGTCAAGTCTTTTTCGGTGGTTCTTGGATAATTTAGTAAATCATTTTTATCGTTAAACTGAGCTGGGTTTACAAAAATACTGCAAACCGTTACTTGGCATTGATTTACAGATAGTTTAATTAAAGATACATGACCATTATGCAATGCACCCATTGTTGGCACAAAACCCACCTTGCTTTTATCGCTTAAAAAGGCAGAAAGAGCCAATTTGTCCTTAAAAACCCTCAAAACAAAAATATTAAAGTTAAAATAAAAGGTTGCTTTAATTGTTAAAATATAACCCCTACAAGCGCTATCAAGCCTTAAACTTTAGCTTAACACTTCTTGAAAAAGCATTTTTCAGTGGGCAAAGCTAATATATTACTTTATTTTCAGGATTATTTTTATTATTTTTGTATTCGTTTTTAAATTAAACTTTAAAAATAATCTTTAAAGTAGGAACTAATGTTCTTTTTTGAACATTAGCATTCTTTAAATTATGTTCATCAAATCCTAATTAACTAAAACATGAAAAAATCTAAAGTACTTTTTGTTTCGCAGGAAATTTTCCCTTATTTGGAAGAGAGTCCGATGTCTAACGTTGGCAGATATTTACCGCAAGGGATTCAGGAGAGAGGAAAGGAAATTCGTACTTTTATGCCAAGATTTGGCTTGATTAATGAGCGCAGAAATCAATTACATGAAGTTATTAGATTGTCGGGAATGAATATCATCATTGACGATACCGATCATCCTTTAATAATTAAAGTAGCTTCAATACAGTCGGCAAGAATGCAGGTTTATTTTATTGATAACGAAGAATATTTTCAAAGAAAACATTTATTTACTGACGCAAACGACAATCATTTTGAGGACAATGACGAGCGCAGTTTATTCTTTTGTAAAGGAGTTATTGAAACGGTTAAAAAATTAGGATGGGCACCTGATATTATTCACTGCCATGGATGGATGACGAGCTCTATGCCAGTTTTAATTAAGAAAACCTATGCCGAAGATCCACTTTTTGCAGATACTAAAGTTATTTATTCAGTATATGATGATACCTTTGAAAAACCTTTAAATAAAAAATTTATAACTAAGATTTCTAACGAAGGTATAGCAGAGTCGGAATTAAAAAGATTAAAAGATCCAACCTATGCAAATGTTACCAAGCATGCGATTGATTTTTCTGATGCTGTAATAAAATCCTCTGAGAATATACATGCTGATGTTGAAAAGCATATTAAAGGTTTAGAGATTCCGGTGCTAGAATTCCAGCCACTAGAAACTTATATCGATGCCTACTCCGCTTTTTATGATGAAGTATTATTGAACGAATCTGTATTGGCTGAGTAACAAATAAATGAATTATAACTTATTTAATTACAATAATTTGCGGAAAACAACATTGTTTTTCGCTTCTTTTTTAAGACTACTAGTAGTTTTACTTTCGATAGGAGTTTGTTTTAATTCTTGTAAGGAAAGTGATACACTTGGTGGAAATCTATTGCCTTCAGGGGATCAATCACAATTTAAAGCAAGTTCTAAATTTAACTTAACCACTTTCTCAGTTAAAGAAGACTCTATCAAATCAGATGATCTTTCACTAAGTCTTCTTGGCAGTTATGTAGATCCTATTTTTGGAAAATCTACTGCTTCGCTCATCACTCAATTTGTTTCAAGTACCAACCAATTAGATTTTGGGGCCAATCCTGTTGCAGATTCGGTGGTTTTATCATTAACCTATAACGGCTATTATGGTAAGATTAATAAACTAGATGGGTTGCAAAAAGTTAGAATTTATAGAGTTACAACGGGAATAATAAAAGATAGCAGTTATTATTCTGCTCAGGATCCTTACAAGTACTCCTCGGAAAGTGATTTTATTAGTGAACATAGTTTTTTGCCTGATCCAACAGGAAAATACCAAACAGGCGCACCAGTTCAAAAATTTAAATTACCTCTAAGTTTTGGGCAAAATTTTTTAAATAATCAAAACACAATTAATAGTGGTGGATTTTTGAATTTCTTTAAAGGGCTTTACTTTAAACCTTCAAACGATTTTCAAACCAGTGGAAATGGAGCAATTCTAACTTTCAATCTAGTAAATTCAGAAGCACCATCAAAAATAACTTTGTATTTTCATAATGATACAAGCACAGTTACACAAAAATTTGAAATGCTAATTAATAGTGATTGTTCAAGAATAAATTTCTTTAAACATGACAGAAATGGGGTACCTTCCATTAACAATCAATTTACAGATACTAGTCAAGGTAAAACCCAATTATTTATTCAAAATATGGCAGGTCTTTCCTCAAAAATTTGGATTACAAACCTAGACAGTTGGATAGACTCTATGCCGGTTGCCATTGCCAAAGCAGAGTTAATTATACCTGTAGAGAGCTCTTTGATCGATATTTACGGAGTTCCATCGAGATTGATATTAGTTGAAAAAGGCGATGACGGGCAATATACTGCCATCCCGGATTTTGATTTAGGGGATAATTATTTTAATGGAAACTATAATCCCAGCAATAATTCATATAGATTTAATTTGGCGCTGTATTTACAAGAAATAATTGCTGGCAAAAGATTACAAAAAGGATTATATTTGGTTCCAGTAGCTTCTGCTATTGGCGCAAACAGAGTTGTTTTAAAAGGAAGTAATTTTATAAAGTTAAACGTTACATACACTAAAATTAAATAATATTATGTGCGGAATTGTAGCATACATTGGAAACAGGGAGGCCTATCCTGTTATTATAAAAGGCTTAAAAAGACTAGAATACCGAGGTTATGACAGTGCTGGAATTGCATTAATGGATGGTGAAATAAATGTGTATAAATGCAAAGGCAAAGTATCTGACTTAGAAGAGCATATTGGGAGTAAAAATATTAATGGCACTATTGGTATTGGTCATACCAGATGGGCAACTCATGGCGTACCAAATGATGTAAATGCCCATCCGCACAGTAGTGAATCTGGTAATTTAGTAATGATTCATAATGGTATAATTGAAAACTATGGCACTTTAAAAAAAGAGCTAAGTAGGTTGGGTTATACTTTTGAGAGTGATACAGATACTGAGGTTCTGGTTTATTTGATAGATCATATTCAACAGAAGGAGAACATTGATTTAGTTGAAGCTGTTCGTTTAGCATTAAATGAAGTTGCAGGTGCTTATGCTATTGTTGTAATGGAAAAACAACATCCTGATATTTTAGTTGCCGCTAAAAAAGGGAGTCCAATGGTAATTGGGATTGGCAAAGATGAGTATTTTGTGGCTTCTGACGCCTCACCAATTATTGAATATACCAAAAATGTGGTTTATTTAGAGGAGGAAGAAATTGCAGTTTTAGAACGTAATAAAGAACTAAAAATTATTACCATCAAGAACAAAAAAATTACGCCTTATATACAAGAACTTGAATTGCATCTTGAAGCGATCGAAAAAGGTGGTTTTGATCATTTTATGTTGAAAGAAATTTTTGAACAACCACGTTCCATCTTAGACAGTATGCGTGGCCGAATCAACATCGAAAAAGGCACTATACAACTAGGCGGCATTCAAGAATATCTTGAGAAAATTAAAAATGCCGAAAGAATAATTATTATTGGTTGTGGAACTAGCTGGCATGCTGGTTTGGTAGCCGAATATTTAATTGAAGATTTAGCACGTGTACCTGTTGAAGTTGAATATGCTTCAGAGTTTAGATACAGAAATCCTATCATTAGTGAAAAAGATGTAGTAATAGCTATTTCCCAATCGGGAGAAACAGCTGATACACTTGCTGCCATTGAGTTAGCGAAATCAAAAGGAGCTACAATATTTGGTGTTTGCAATGTGGCAGGTTCCAGTATTGCACGTGCCTCACACGCGGGTGCATATACCCATGCCGGACCAGAAATTGGCGTGGCAAGTACAAAGGCCTTTACTGCTCAGGTTACCGTGCTTACCTTAATTGCATTAAGTTTAGCGCAGCATAAAGGCACCATCACAAAATCAAGATTTCATCAAATATTGAATGAATTGGCACTTGTACCGAATATGGTTGAAAGGGTGCTTCAAAACAACGAACAAATAGAATACATTGCTTCTATTTTTAAGGATGCTCGAAACTTCTTGTACCTTGGAAGAGGATATAGTTTCCCTGTGGCTTTAGAAGGTGCCTTAAAACTCAAAGAGATTTCATACATACATGCAGAAGGTTATCCAGCGGCAGAGATGAAACATGGCCCTATTGCATTAATTGATGAAGAAATGCCTGTAGTGGTTATTGCTACTAAAGGTGGTAATTACGAAAAGGTAGTAAGCAACATACAAGAAGTAAAGGCGCGTAAAGGAACTATTATAGCTGTTGTTACAGAAGGCGATGTACAAGTCAAAGAAATGGCCGATTATGTAATTGAAGTACCCGAAGTAGATGATGCGTTAATTCCATTAGTTTCGGTTATACCGTTACAATTATTAAGCTATCATATTGCAGTAATGCGAGGCTGTAATGTAGATCAACCAAGGAATTTGGCTAAAAGTGTGACAGTAGAGTAAAAAACACAGACGATATAAACACCTATCACAAATAAATGCTGATAGGTGTTTTTTTTTGTGTTATTGTTCAAAGTGGAAATAATACCGATGTGAAATATGTAATGGCCCAAATTTGTTTCACGGCATTTATCCCAAACTTTTTTCCGATCGGCATTTACCAATGTAAGATTTTAAATTATTGGCATAATTTATAAATCACATTGGTATAATTAAACCCAGATTCAGCATTAGAAATTTACTCAGCTTTATTTTATACCGATAAAGTTTCTGCAATAATCCAATGAATTGAACTATAACAGCTACTCTATTGGCATTATACAAGAAACAGATTGGACTAATTTTACTAAAGCAATTGGTATCCTATTTGAATTAGAAAATGAATGGCTAAACTAAGGTGCCACATTACCATTTTAAATAACATCATTTTAGGCAACTTTACTTATTTAGTTCTCTTTACTCATTTTAAAGATGGTCTCTTGCTCTTCTTTTGTTAAACTATCGTATCCTGATTTTGAAATTTTATCTAAAATAGCATCAATAATTTCTTGCTTGTTTTTGGCCACATTTGATGCTTTCGCTTTATTTGCTTCGGCTTGCTTGTAAGCTACTTTCATGCGTGAATTTTTACTTTTTTCGGTCTTTGAAAACAAGTTGCCAATTTTATTGATGAGTCTATTGAATGAAATTGTAAAGTCATAGCCTTTTCTTAAACCCGAAGCATAAGCAATACCAAAAAGTGCCCCGCCAATATGGGCAATATGTCCACCAGGATTGCTTTTATCGATGCTTAATAAGTCAATTAAAAAAAGAAACAAGGCAATATACTTTAATCGCACGGGGCCAATTAACATTAAACTTACCTCATAGTTTGGCAAATAACTTGCTATGGCAAAAAATATAGCCAATACAGCCGCTGAAGACCCTATCAAATTGGCATTAAAGCCAGCATCTGCAAACATAGGAATGGTATTATAAAGCAACATATATAGCAATGCACCAGCAATTCCACCCGTAAAATACAAGGCTACAATTCTTTGATTCCCTAGAAAATCACTAAAAATTCTTCCACCAAAATAAAGCATTAACATATTGCCTAAAAGGTGAAACAAATCGCGATGTAAAAACATGTAAGTGAACAACGACCATGGTTTTCGTATCCACCAAACTACTGAAGAAGGAAAAGTAAAAAAATCGTGAAACTGCAGTATTCCACCTAATTTAAACAGGTTATCAGTTAAACTAAACAATCCTAAAAGGATAAAAATACCTGAGTTTATAATTATAAAGCGAAGCACATTGTTGCCCGCTTTTAAATTATATTTTATATCATCAATAATAGAATTATTCATTAGTTTTATTTTGTACTATTAACACAACCATAGTTTTATTTGTTGCACAAAATTACGCTTTATAGCGCAGCATAATTGCTATTTTTGATTTTTTATCTTTTAAGCTGCGCCCCAATATAGCTCGTGGTCCAAGCAGCTTGAAAGTTAAAACCTCCAGTAACACCATCAACATTTAACACTTCGCCTGCAAAGTACAATCCTGGCACTTTTTTACACTCCATAGTTTTAAAATTTACCTCTTTTAAATCAATACCACCACAGGTTACAAACTCTTCTTTAAAAGTTGTTTTGCCTTTAATTTTAAAAGGATGCGCGCAAAGTAATTGGCAAAATTGCTCAATAAGTTTATTGTTTGTTTCTGCCAGTTTTTTAGATTCGTTTAATTCACATTCTTGTAATAAATACTCATGCAATCTTTTAGGAATACCTAGTTCGGCATACAAACTTGCCCACACTTTGGCCGAAGTATTTTTTAGTTTGATTAAAAATTGTTTTAATGTTTCGGCAGAATAATTAGCATTCCAGTTAACTTCTATTTCAAAATTGTAATTTAAGGATGCCAAATCAATCGCTGCAAATGCCGAAAGTTTCAGCACAGCAGGTCCGCTTAACCCCCAATGTGTAATTAGCAATGGGCCTTGATTTTGAAAGTTTATATTTTTTATTTTAACAATGGCATCAGGAACACTGACTCCCATTAACTTTGTGATACTTTTGTCTTGTAAATTAAAAGTGAACAAAGAAGGTAAAGGTTTAATGATACTAAGGTTAAAATCCTTTAAAAAATGATAACCACTAATTTGATTAAAGCCTCCTGAAGTAATAATAACTTTATGCGCTATAATATCTTCACCAGTTTTTATATTTAATCTAAATTCATCTTCATTTTTTGAAATATTTACTACTTCGGTGTTCAAGAAAACCTTGCCGTGTAAATTTGTAAAAGTTTTTTCAAAACAATCAATAATAGTTTGTGAACTATTGGTGCTCGGAAACATTCTACCATCATTTTCTGCAATTAACTCAACAAAATGATTTTGAAACCAAGCAATAGTGTCGCTAACAGAAAATTGGTAAAAAGCTTGTCGTAATTCTTTTTCACCCCTAGGGTAGTTTTTTGAGAGTTGTGCGTTATCAAAACAATGATTTGTAACATTGCACCTGCCACCACCGCTTACTTTTACTTTTTGAAGCGTTTTTCCTGTTTTTTCGAGTATAATTACTTTAGCGAGCGGAAAGTTTAATGCAACATTAATAGCGGCAAAATAGCCCGCTGCTCCACCACCAATTACAACTATTATTTTACCTTCAAACATGCTGTAAAGGTGATTAATAATTTAAGTAAATCAAAGTGGTTTATCTTTTAAAGTACAAGTAATAAAAAAGCCCTTACTCAAATTTGTAAGGGCTTAAGATAAATGATATCAAAAAACTAGGCTTTCTTAACGTTTACTGCGTTTAAGCCACGTTTACCTTCAGTAATTTCAAAAGTAACATTATCGTCTTGTTTAATTTGGTCAACTAAACCTGTTACATGAACAAATACTTCTTCGTTAGTTGCATCGTCTTTAATAAATCCAAATCCTTTGGTAGCATTAAAGAATTTTACTTTTCCTGTTTTCATAATAAATAAAATTTTAAAATAATAGTGCAGCAAAAATAATATTTAAATTGAATTTGCAATTTTTTATTTGAAATAAAATGCGCTTCATCGCCAAAAAATGACTTGTTGTAGATTTGTGAATATTCCTATATTTGCATCGCTTTGGTTTTTTAAATGAATTTATTTAAAAATTAAAAGGGAATACTGTGTAATTCAGTAACAGTTCCCGCTGCTGTAAGCTTTAAATTGTTTTTAAAAGAGCAATTTTTTCTAGTACTCATTGTCACTTTTTGGTGTTACGCTAAAAGGGAAGACGCTAGATAAAGCAAGTCAGAAGACCTGCCAACGCAAGGTATAGATGATCGGCTTCGGGAAGAAAGCAGGATTTCATTTTTGTGAAAAGTAATATGATTGCTTTATCAGACTTGTTACCTATTTTTTTTGTTGTCGTTGATATGATTGCATTATCAATAGTTCAATTAATAATTTAAAAACAAAAAAGTAACATGAAAAAAAAATTAGCGCTCTTTATTTTAAGCATTCTTTTTAATCAACTTCAAGGCAAAGCACAAATTACATCAGACTTTGAAAATCTTTTATTGCCCGGCCCACCAATAGGCGCATTCTGGAATGGAGATGACCAAACAGGTGGATTTAATAGTGGTGGAATGTATTTTCCAAATTCTTATGATAGTGTTTTTGGCTACTGGGCAAATGGTTTTGCCTACTCTTCGATGGTGGATTCTGTTAGTTCAGGCTTTACTAACCTGTATGCTGCCAAGCCAGCATCTGGTTATAATGGTTCTTCAAATTATGGTGTTGTTCAACAAAATGCTGTTGCGCGTTTAAACAATGTTGTTCCAACCATGGTTGTACAGGGGTTTTATGTTACGAATGGCACCTATGCATTCAATAGCATGCGAGATGGGGATACTTTTGCAAGAAAGTTTGGAGATACCACAGGCACCAATAGTGGATTACCGCAAGGAAGTTATCCTGATTATTTTAAATTAACTGTAAAATCTTATTTTGGTGGACTTCTTAGCAACGATAGCGTGGAATTTTATTTGGCAGACTTTCGCTATAATAACGATAGTTTAGATTATATTTTAAAAACTTGGGAATGGGTAGATTGCAGTATACTTGGGGTTTTCGATAGTTTAAAATTTACATTAACTTCATCTGACAACGGTGCTTTTGGAATGAATACACCGGCATTTTTTTGCATTGATAATTTAAGTATTGATGTAACGGTTGGAAATGAAACATCTATGTTTAATGCAAATAAAATTGAAGCTTTTCCCAATCCTGCAGATGAATTTTTATACTTTACTAACTTAGCATCAAATTATAAAAGTATTGTTTCAATTTTTAATATAAACGGTCAATTGTTGTTTGAGGGCTTGGTTGATAGTACAGCGCCTTTATTACACATAGATCAGTTACAACAAGGTATTTATTTGATAAAAATTGAAACGGAAAAAGGAAGTTCTTATCAAAAGTTTGTAAAGAATTAGCATTAAAATTCCATATCTAAAAGCCATTTGGTAGAACAAGGCAAATTTTTTATTTAAATTAAAATTGACAATTCATTATTAAAAATTACTTTAGCATTAAATTATAAAACTATGAAAAAAAATATACTATTTAGTTTAATCGCCTTAATTGTTTATACATCATTACATGCAGCAACAGGTGGTCCTGATTTATTCGGTTATATCTGGAGAGATAGCAACGAACCTAATGGACCGTTGTACAATTGGATTGATATTACTGCAAAGCCAAATGCATTGCAGATTAACGGATTAAGTGATGATAACAATACAGGACCATATCCAATTGGATTTAATTTTCAATATTACTGGTATGGTGTTTCTCAATTTTGGGTTGGTTCTAATGGCTATATTGCATTTAATAATGCCCAAATTTCCTCCCCTTTTCCAACGATACCCGCGCCGGCACAACCTAATAATTTTATTGCAGCATTCGCATCCGATTTAAATTTTGATGGGGCCACAAATCCCGGAAGTTGTTATTATTGGCAAAATGCTGCAAACGATACATTAATCATTAGTTATGAAAATGCCCCATTTTGGAGTCCAACAGCTGCCAATGGATACATTCAGGGCCAAAACAGTTTTCAAATTATATTGAGCAATGTTGACAGTTCAATTACATTTCAATATAAATTACAAAGTGGTGTTTCGGCAGGAACAACTCAAATTCTAAGTATTGGAATTGAAAATAATTCAGGAAATATTGGTTTACAGCATTCATACGGAACCTACCCTCTTGCAAATTATGCAGTAAAATATTTCTACCCAAGCAATTCTACTTATCAGGTTACCGATGCAGCAGTAATGTGGAATAATAATGAAGAAACAGGTGCTAAATTCTTGTTAAATAACGGACCGTCTTTTCAAATGGAAACTTCTGTAAAAAACACAGGAAATCAAAATTTAAACCCTTTTAATGTATTTTCTCAAGTTTTAAATGCATCTAATGCAGTAATGGCAAGTGGTACAACACTTGCTGCAGTTACCAACCCCGGAAATGAACAGTTAATTACACAAACAAATACTTTTTCTCCGGTAGCAAATGGTACATACCGTTTTACAACAGAAACCCAATTAAGTAATGATGCAACGCCAAGTAACAATTCAAAAACAATGGAATTGGTTGTAGTTGATACTACACAAGTGCTCGTAAATTTGCAATATTGCGATAATTCAAGTGAAGGAGTTGGCCTAAGTTGGCAAGGTGGCAATGGTGGTGTAGGCGTTTATTTTGAGCCCCCATTTACACCATTTGTTATACAACGTTTAGAGTATTTTATAATTTCTGATCCGATGGCAGTAGGATTTACTGCAAAGGTAAATGCCAACGATGGTATCAACAATACACCTGGGTCTGAACTAGTTAATATTTCTGTTCCAAGTTCAGCAATTGTTGCTAATAGTTGGAATCAAGTTTTATTGGCGAGTCCATTAACAGTAAGCGATACAGGTGTTTATGTTTCTTGGATTATGAATGGGGATGGTATAACAATTGGTCAGGATCAAACTTTACCACTAAGTAATCAAACCTATGAAGTATTAGGTGCAGGTTGGGCAATTAATCGCTACCGCGAAATTGAAGATATTATGATTCGTATGGTCGTGAGCACTACATCAGGCGCCCTAACAAATATCAATGCATCAACAAAAGAAGTTAGTAATTCAATATATCCTGTGCCTTTTGATCAACAACTCAATTTAAATTTATCGGGCAATGTAAGTAGTGTTACAGTATTTAATACAACTGGTGAACTTATAGCAAACATGAATTGTGAGGGCAAAAAAAGTTTGACATTGGATAGTTCAAACTGGCCTGCAGGCATATATTTAATTCAAATGTTAGATGCTAAGGGCTTGACTACCCAAAAAGTTGTTAAGTAATAATTAGGTGCATCTTATTTAGGCATAATGAATGTAGAAGAAATAAGAGCCTATTGTATTGATAAAAAAGGTGTTACAGAAAGTTTTCCATTTGATGATGACACCTTAGTTTTTAAGGTGTTAGATAAAATATTTTTGTTGATTTCGCTCGAAAGGCAGCCTTTAAGGATAAATGTAAAATGCGATCCTGAAAAGGCCATAGAATTGCGAGAATCCTATTCGGATAATATATTGCCGGGTTATCATATGAATAAATTACATTGGAACACAGTAATTATTAATCAAGAACTGAGCAATACTTTAATAAAAAAATTCATTGATGATTCATATCATCTTGTATTAAAAAGTTTACCTAAAGCAAAGCAATTAAGACTTTAACCCTTCAATTGCTTTTTGATATTCATCTTCGGTTTTTCTTAATTTTTCTTTGCAAAAAGCAATCAATTCATTAGCCCTAACAATTTTAGTTGATAGTTCGTCAAGTTGTACATTGTCCTGCTCAATATCTTTTACAATGCTATTTAATTCCTTAAAGGCAAGTTCGTAGTTTAATTTTGATTTTTTTTCCATAAGTTTAATCTATACTATAATCCATCAATTTGTTTCTATAATTCGAAAATACACTGGATTTTGAAATAAAACCAACATATTCACCTGCATCAATCACTGGTAAATTCCACGCGCCAGTTTCATCAAATTTTTTCATAACACTCTCCATAGGTTCATAAGGTGCAACAATTTCTGGAGGCATACTCATCAACTCTTTTACCAGAACTTTCTCGTAAAGCTCGGGTTTAAAAATTACTTCCCTTACATTATCTAAAATAATTATACCAAGTAATTTATTTTTATCATTCACTACAGGAAAAATATTCCTTTTAGAGGAAGCAATAATTTTCACAAATTCGCCTAATGTTTGCAACGGGAAAACTTTGATAAAATCAGTTTCAACCAAGCGAGAAGTGGATATAGTTGTTAAAATATTTTTATCCTTATCGTTAGTAAACATTAATCCAGAACTTGCTAGTTTTTTAGCATCCATGCTAAATTTTTCAAAATGTTTACTAATAGCATAGCTAATGGAAGAGACAATCATTAAAGGAATTAATAGATTATAACCTCCTGTAATTTCAGCAATAAGAAACAGCGCTGTTAATGGTGCATGGTACAAACCACTGAGAATTCCTGCCATACCTACCAATGTAAAGTTACTTTCGGGCAACTGGGTTAATTCTGTTAGATTAATAAATCTTGAAAAAACAAAACCTGCATATGCACCCACAAAAAGCGAAGGTGCAAAGTTTCCACCATTACCTCCGCTTCCTAATGTAATGGCAGTTGCCACTACTTTAATGAGCATGGTGAGGGTAATAAAAAGCAAAATAAACCAAGGATTAGGAGTAAAATTATGCAGAATACTATTTTCGAAAAGCAGGTCAGAATTAGCGGAGGCTAAAATCTTTATACTTGCATAGCCTTCACCAAATAAGCTGGGAAAAAACATTATTAAAATGGCCAGCATTATACCAGCAACAAAAACTTTTTTATATGCACTTATTTTTAAACCTGCTAGCCAATGTTCTATTTTTAAAAACATTCTTTGATGATAAACCGCTAGCAATCCTGTTAGTAGGCCTAAAATTACATAAAATGGCACATTAAAATAATCGAAATCACTGCTTTGAGGAAACGTAAACAAGATATCTTCCTGCAAGAAAATTTTTGAAATTAAAGCCCCTGTGGCAGCAGCAATGATGAGTGGAGTAAATGCCGAAATTCCTATATCTAACAATAAAACTTCCAAAGCAAATAACACCCCTGCAATAGGAGCATTAAATGCAGCTCCAATACCAGCGGCTACGCCACAAGCCAATAAAAGCGTTCTATCTTTATAATCAAGATGATAAGTTTTTGCATAATTTGATCCAAAAGCCGCGCCAGTAATAACAATAGGTGCTTCCAATCCAGCGGAACCTCCTAAACCTACAGTTAATGAACTGGTGAGGACCTGTGCATACATTTGTTCACGGGGAATAATGCTCGATTTTTTAGCAATTGCATAATGAATTGGAGGTAAACCTTTTTCTAATTTTCCTTTGAGAATTTTTTTAACTGCCCAAACAGTAAAAAATATACCCAATGCAGGCAGCATAAGGTACAAGTATTTTAAACTTACAATTGGTTTATAGGTAGCAAGTGTAAAAATTAAATGTACAAAACTCTTTAAAATTATGGCAGCAAAGCCTGACGAAAGGCCAACAAGAATAGCAGACAGTAAAATAAACTGTTTCTTACTCAATTTTTCTTGAGCAACAATAATTAACTGATTAAACTTCTGAATCCATTCCCAATTCATAAAACAAAAATAGCATCAATCATTTAGCAAGTTGATTTTTTTTAATTAATCTGAAAATACGATAGATAGCCGCTCATAAAAAAGTCCCTCTTTTTAATTAAAGAGGGACTTTTTTATATAATTTCATATAAATAAGTTATGCCGATGCACTTTTAGTTACACGTTTACGTTCATTTTCGTTTAGTATAGTTTTACGCATGCGAATAGACTTTGGTGTTAATTCAACATATTCATCTTCTTGAATGTATTCCATGGCTTCTTCCAATGAAAACTTTACAGCAGGCGCAATATTCATTTTTTCGTCAGTACCTGAGGCACGCATGTTGGTAAGCTTTTTAGTTTTTGTAATGTTCACCGCCAAGTCATCCGGACGAGTGTGTTCTCCAATAACCTGTCCTGCATAGATTTCATCTCCTGGATCTACAAAGAAGAAACCTCTATCTTGTAATTTATCAATACTATAAGCAATGGCAGTTCCTAACTCCATACTGATTAATGAGCCTGAAATTCTTCCTGCTATTTCGCCTTTCCACGGTTCAAATCCTTTCAAACGATGATTCATGATGGCTTCACCAGCAGTTGCAGTAAGCACTTTATTTCTTAGACCAATAATACCTCTTGAAGGAATGGTAAACTCCAGGTGAATCATATCACCTTTTGGCTCCATGATTAACATATCACCTTTTCTCTGGCTCACTAACTCAATTACTTTCCCAGAAACAGGTTCAGGCACATCTACAATCAAGGTTTCCACCGGTTCGCATTTTACTCCATCAATTACTTTTAATATTACCTGAGGTTGACCTACTTGTAATTCGTAACCTTCTCTGCGCATGGTTTCTATAAGAATACTCAAATGTAAAATACCTCTACCAAAAACAAGAAATGCATCAGCACTATCTGTTTCATCAACACGCAATGCAAGATTTTTCTCCATTTCCTTGTATAATCTTTCACGCACGTGACGGGAAGTAAGGAATTTTCCTTCTCTTCCAAAGAAAGGAGAATTGTTGATAGTAAATAACATGCTCATTGTAGGCTCATCAATACTAATTGGTTTTAAGCCTTCAGGATTTTCAAAATCTGCAATTGTATCACCAATTTCAAATCCTTCGATACCAGTTATAGCACATATATCGCCACTCTTAACTTCAGAAACTTTAGCTCTACCTAGGCCTTCAAATACGTACAATTCTTTAATTCTTGATTTAACTATTTTACCATCTCTTTTAACAAGAGAAACAGGCATATTTTCGCGAATATTACCTCTAAACACCCTGCCAATGGCAATACGACCAACGAAGCTACTAAAGTCAAGAGAGGTAATTTGCATTTGTAATGTACCTTCATGATATGGTGCTGCTGGAATATGTTGCACAATACAATCTAACAATGGCACGATATCAGTGGTAACTTCATTCCAATCAGTGTTCATCCAACCCTGTTTACTACTTCCGTAAATGGTAGGGAAATTTAATTGCTCTTCTGTTGCGTCTAAGTTAAAAAACAAATCAAACACCTCATCGTGCACTTCATCGGGGCGACAATTAGGCTTATCTACCTTGTTGATAACCAAAATTGCTTTTAGGCCTAATTGTAATGCTTTTTGTAAAACAAATCGAGTTTGAGGCATGGTACCTTCGAAAGCATCAACCAAAAGTAAAACACCATCGGCCATATTTAATACACGCTCTACTTCTCCCCCAAAATCACTATGGCCAGGTGTATCAATAATGTTTATTTTTACTCCACCATAGTTTATAGAAACATTTTTTGCAAGAATTGTAATGCCTCTTTCTCTTTCTAAGTCATTATTATCGAGAATTAACTCTCCAGATTCTTGGTTGTCGCGAAATAATTTACTTTGATGCAACATTTTGTCAACCAAGGTTGTTTTGCCGTGATCAACGTGGGCAATAATTGCAATGTTTCTGATAGCTTGCATGATAATAGGCTTGTTTTTTTAAGGGCGCAAAGGTAATAAATTAAATGAAGTAAAATTGAAATGCCATAGGTTATATTTTTAAATTGTATTTTTAGTTGACTTAATTTTCCAAAAAACATAATCAAATTGAGTGCTTTAAAGGATATGTTAAGGCTAATAAAATTTTAAATTATAACATATTGTGCAAGAATAAAGCTTGCTTATTCTTGATTTCACAAAAAAACATGCTTACCCAAAAAAATGCTTGCTTTATATTAATAAATTTTATACATTAGCAAAGAATTAAAAAGTTGTTCTTTTTTTTACCTTAATTTAACATATAACTTCAATGAAAAATAAGATACTTATTCTGATATCTCTCACTATTTTTTGTGTTGTAAATAATTCTAATGCACAGTGGACTGCACCAACAATTGACGCTGCAAATGATGGATTAGTAAATTACCCTAATAATTATACATCGGGCACTACAAATTGGGCTCTCACGTGGAACAATACTGATTTATTTGTGTCAATAAATAATGCAAATCAATCGGAGCCAGTTTCAATTTATTTGGATGTTGATCCAATTGTTCCTGTTAACGGTGGTACAAACGCCAATGGCACATTGGTAGGCTTAAATTATGACAACTACACAACAAGACCTAACTTACCTTTTAGAGCTGATATTTGTATTTATGCTCATAATGGCTACCGAGAAATATTTAGAAGGGACGGTGCAAATGGCTGGACATCTATTGGTGGCCAACCTAATGGAATTACAGGCACAGCTAATGATTATGTGAGCAATGCCAATGGTCAATATTCATCTAACGATAATGGCAATGGGAATGGTGGAGATGACAGACGTGAATTCAGAATTTCTTGGTCTCGTTTGCAAGGAGCAATAAATGGAGGTGCGCGCCCTGCAGCATTCAATTGGATGGGCTATATTTCCTATAATAATGGGATGTATGGGCAAGTACCAGTTGAAAACTACAACGGCAATAATGTTTCAGGCAATAGTAATGGCATTGTAAGGTATTTTACTGTTTCAAATACAGGTAACGGCACTTCAACTAATCCCTTTGGGCAAAATTCATATACACAACCATTAACCTTATCAAACGGTGCTTTTGGAGCGATTTCGGTGTATGACTTTACAATGAATAGCAGTGGACAAACTATTACTAGGACAGCAGGTGCAGGGCAAGTTTGGAATATTTCAGGAAATTTAGTGGTGGCAAATGGAACCATAAATTCTGGAACATCAACTACCCCAATAACGACCAGAAATCTTGATATACGAGGAGGAGGCACTTTAACGCTTTCGGCAAGCGTTGGCGGTGATTTAAATGTTTCCGGTAATTTTATCAAAACTAGTGGAACTTATAACAATAATAGTCGTCAACTTAATTTTAACGGAACTGTTGCTCAGACTTATAGCAGTAACGCAATACAAACAATCAATTTCTTACTCATATCAAATACCTCGGCAACTGTAACAGCCAATAGTTCAATTAATGTGCCTAATAATTTAACGATTAATGCGGGCCCAAACTGTCGTTTAGATATGGGAAATAATACATTAAATTTGACTGGCTCTGCTTCAAATACCATCAATGGAAATTTACGTATCGGAGGAACGGGAGGATCAATTACTGGCATGAGTGCCGCAAATACAACCTTTAATGCGGGAAGTAAATACGAACACAATTATTCAACAATTGATGGCAACATCCCTTTGGCAACATGGAATACAAATTCTACTTGTCTCATTATGGGATATACCTCTGGCACTCAACCAACATCTGGGTTAAATCAAAGTTTCGGCAATTTTACTTGGAATTGCCCATCACAATCTACCAACCCTATGTTAGATGGTGCTTTAACAACGGTAAATGGAAATATGAGCATTTTAGCGCTAAATGGCAATGAAATAGGTATAACAACAAATAATAATTGCACACTTAATATTGGTGGTAACTTAACAGTTTCGGATGGTGTTTTTGCGCTTGCTACCGGAGGTAATGATTGTATCATAAATGTAGCAGGAAATCTTATTGTAAATAATGCAAGTGCATTTTTAGTATTAACTGATTTTGCAAGTGTTGGCGGCACCGGAACATTAAATATTGCGGGTAATGTAACACATAGTGACGGAATCATTGATCTGGCAATAAGTGACTTTGATGGCACCTTAAGAATTGGTGGCGACTACCTTCAATCGGCAGCAGCAACGCTCCAATTATTTAGTCTTTCCTTATCAACAAATAGTTTAGTTGAATTTAACGGAGTTGGAGTTCAGAATGTAACAATCAGCGGAAGCGTTATAAGCAATGTAAATTTTAGAGTTAATGGTGGTGGAATAAATCTTACTGGAATATTACCTTTAAATGACAATGCAAATGGTGGAGCTTGGGGCTCAACGCTTAGAATAAGTAAAGGAAATATAAGCGGCAGCGGCACTGTTTTTTATGATCAAACTGGAGGTTATTCTACCTTGGTTTATGATGCAAGCACGGTAGCTCAAACTACCACAAATGTTGAATTTCCTGCTGTAAATGGGCCTATGAATTTAATCATCGATAATACTTTCGCAACCAATACAGTAACTTTACATGCTAGTCGTAGCATAGGAAATACAATCACACTTAATGCAGGAATTTTAGTTCTAAACGCTAACAACCTTACTATAGTTGATATTCCAATAGGAGGAAGCGCATCATCCTATGTTAGAACAAATAGCACAGGTTCACTTCAAATTGCATTAATGGGTGGTGGTTTTTCTTTTAATTTTCCTGTTGGAAATTCATCTTATAATCCTATCATTATTGCAAATAGTGGCACAACAGATTCATATAGTGTTAAAGTGGTAGACGGCACACCACCTTCTCCATTTGATGCAAGCAAAGTTGTAAATCGTAGTTGGATTGTTTCTGAAGGCACTGCTGGTGGTTCAAGTATTAATATAGCAGCATATTGGAATTCACCAGGCGAAGAAGCTGTTAACTTTGCAGCAGGAGTTACAAGGAGATTTGGATTATGGAATGGAGTCACATGGACTCAAAATGCTGCTACAGTGGGGGGCTCAAATCCTTATTTTTTCAACACTTCGGCACCCTTTACTAATGTTGGTACTTTTGCCTTAGGAAAGGATGATGCATTTATATCATCAGTTACCACCTACACTTGGAATGGGGCCACAAATGGATTATGGGGAACTGCTACAAATTGGACTCCTAATGGAGTTCCAACAGCATTGGACAATGTTCTCTTTAATGTTGCTGGTACAAATCCTACTAATTTTAACACAACTCAAACTGTTAATAATTTAAGCTTAATAGGTACTGGCAGCCTTAATTTAGGTGCTAGTGCTAATATAACAGTCGCAGGTAATCTAACTTATATGAATACAGCAATAGCAAACTTTAATTGTGCAAGTACATTAAATATTGTTAGCGCTGCTTCTCAAACAATACCTGCATTAAATTACGGCAATTTAAATTTGGCAGGTGGTCCAAGAGTGCTTTCTAACGTTGGTACTATAGGAATATGCGGAAATTATACACCTTCTGCAGGTGTCACTACAACCACAGCAAGTACCGTAAATTTTAATGGCTCCTTAGCACAGACCATTTTGACATCGGCAGCTAGTTTCAATAATTTAATAGTATCTAATACTTCTGCAAACGTTACCTCAACGGTAGCAGTAAACATTGCGAATAACTTAACTATTAATGCAGGAGTCAATTGTAGATTTGATATGGGAGCTAACACTTTAACATTAACAGGTACTACTGCCAATATTGTTAATGGAACATTACGAATTGGTGGTGCCACGGGGTCAATAGTTGGTATGACTGCCTTGAATACAACATTTTCTGCTGCTGGCACTTACGAGCATAATTACAATACGATTGCAGGAACTATTCCAACAGCAACTTGGAATGCTGCTTCTAATTGTAATATCATAGGTTATACAAGCAATACGGCTGCAACTGGTGGGCTTTCTCAAACATTTGGCAATTTTACATGGAACTGTGCTTCACAAACTGCAGCTGTAAATTTGACTGGTGGCTTAAATGGGGCAACCATAGCTGGTAATTTTAATGTTGTTGCAACAAATTCAGGATCTTTAAGACTTACAGGTGCTACTAATATGACGCTCAATATTTTGGGTAATTTAAATGTTTCAGGGGGAACTTTTGCCCTTACAAATGTTATTACCCCTAATTTAACAAACATTACTATAAATATTTCGGGAGCAATAAATATTACAGGAGGTATAACTAATTTTCAGGTACCAGGTGCTTTAGCAGGAGGCATTTCCACATTTCTTGTTTCAACCTCAAATTTTAATATTTCTGCAGGAACTTTTTTGGTTTTTGCTGCATCTGCAGGTTTAGGATCGACCTCAACTATCAATATTTCCAATAATTATACTCAAAGTGGTGGTACAGTCAATAACTGCAGTGTTGGTGCAAATGGCATAATTTCAACATGGAATATTTTAGGTAATTTTTCTCAAACCACCGGCACTTTTACAGGAGCAAGTTCTGGAATTAACCCCGAAATTTATTTAAATATACATGGTAGTTTTAGTCAATCTTTAGGTTCCACAATTACTGCAGGGGGCGTATTTCCTGTGTGTCAAATTGAATTTAAAGGCACTGTCAATCAAAGTGTTAGTGTGGCAGGCAATACACTCAACAATCTTTGGTGGCGTTTGAATAACCCGGCCGGTATAACACTTGCTACCAATATCACTATAAATTCTAACGGTAAATTTACAAGAACCAATGGTGCAATTGCCGGGGCTGGTGGAATTGTTTACGCTGCTGGTAGTCAACTCAGATATAATGGAACTGTTAACATGACATCTACAGATAAAGAGTGGCCAGCTGCAATGACTAGCGTTTCTGTAGATATTGATAATGCTGCAGGAATTAATTTGCATGCTTCAAGAACTGCTACAGGAGGAGGAGGTGAGGTAAGATTAATAAATGGTTCTTTATTTTTAGGAAATAGTGATTTGTTTATTGATTATTTGAACAGCGGAAACTACTCAATTACTAGCCCTTCGGCATCAAACATGTTTGTAACCAATGGAACAGGTGAGTTTAAATTGAGTACTTATGTTAGAAGTGGCAACCCTGTTGGCTTTGATAATTATGCATTTCCGATAGGTGAAAGTACAGGAAGTGCCGAATACAGTCCAGTTGAGATTCGATTTTACAAGAATACGGTTAGTAGAATTATTGGATTAAGGGTGATTGATGCTATTAGTCCAAATATTAATACTCCAATAACTGCCACTGATTATTTGAGCAGATATTGGTTGGTTTCCGAAAATGGTGCAGGTGGCTTGTATCGCGATTCAATTAGTATATTTTATCCACCATCAAATGTGAATGGAACTGAATCTAATTTAAAATTTAGCACATATAGTGCTGGCGCTTGGACAGAACATGGCACTACGATTAGTTCAGGTGTAAAGATTGATGGTTTTCAACCTTCAAATGCAGCCTTCAATCAAAGCTATTTACCTCTTAATGGTCTTGAAATTACTGGTAGAAAAGCGCCTGTTTTTATCAATTACACATGGGTAGGGTCTACAAGCAACGATTATAATACCGCCTCTAATTGGTCGCCTGTTGGCGTCCCTACAGCTGCCGATAATATTACAGTAGGAGTTTCTGCATCCAATCCTTGTGTTATAAATAGTGGAAGTTTTACTGTTACAGATTTTATATTAAACGGAACTGGCAATTTCCAACTAGCTTCTGGAACATCAATCACAGTTAATGGATTGATGACATATGGTGGTAGCGCAAGTGGTTCTTGCGATTGCAATAGTACTTTTAATATCGCAGGAGCAGCTTTATCGGATGTTCCACCTATTAACTACGGAAACTTAAATATAAGTGGTGGCAACAGAACGCTTTCAAATACAGGAACAATTGGCATCTGCGGAACCTATACCCCGGGAGTGGGAATACTAACGATTATAGGAAGTACTATCAACTTTAATGGAACAGCTGCACAAACTGTTCCAGCTGCGTCATTTAATAATCTCACACTAAGTAATGCTCGAACTACTAATAATATTACACTTTCTGGTTTAATAAATGTAGCTGGTGTTTTTAATCCTTCAGCTACTTTTACCACTGGAAACTATGTAGTGACAGGAAATACCATAAATTACAATGGAGCAAATGGTCAAACCATAGCAGCATTTGATTATAATAATTTATCTTCAACAAACAACAACAGAGTGCTTCAAAATACAGGAAATATTGGTATTTCCGGCACTTTTACACCTGGAACAGGCATATATACAACCGCTGGAAGTACAGTTGTTTTCAATGGTGTTGCAAATCAAACAGTGCCAGTTTTTACTTCTCTCACTGCTAACAGATCTTATCACAACCTTGTTATTGAAGGTACAGGACTTTTTACACCAAGCAGGACATGGGGAGGTGCAGGCATTACTAATGGTATAACAGGAAATTTAACGCTCAACGGTGGTCAGTTTGAACAAACAACAACATTAGGAGGTGTTACTTTGTACATCAATGGAAATCTGAATTTAACCAACGCCAATGCCAGATTTTCTCAACATAGCGGAAATTTAAGTAATAATAATACTTATGTACTTGGAAACTGGATTCAATCTGCAGGTCGTTTTGATTTCAACACTTCGGTAGCTGGAACAGGAGATGGTTTTGTATATTTAAGTGGCAATCTAACAGCAACAGGAGGCCTTATACAGTGTTCATCAACCGGAAGTAATACTATAAATCCTACCTTTTCCTTCAATGGTGCAGGAGTTCAAAATTATTCTAAAACAGGAGGTAGTAATTTCTATGTTGATTTTGTGATTGCTGATAGTAAATCTTTGTTATTACTTTCTAATTTTTCTGTTAGCGATGGTGATATAGCTGTTGGTGTTAATGCCACATTTGATGCACAAGGTTTTATAGTAACAACAAGTGATGGTGGCGCCTCTGCTGATGAATTCAGAACTAACACCGGCTCTTTAATCAGAACCACTCATGCCTCAGGTATAGTAGGCATGGCGCCCTCAGGCACAAGGAATTTCAATACCGGCTCAATTTATGAGTTTTATGGAGTGAATCAAAATACTGGTTTTAATACAGTGCCTGTTATAAGCACTGCTGAGCAAGTAATTATGAATTTGTCGGGTACTTTAACAAATACCTCGGCTTCTTTCACCATCAATAACGCACTCACCTTAACTAGCGGTATATTTAATATGGGAGCCGCAAATACAATTAATCTTAGTGTAGGTGCTACTGTGGCTACTACAGCAAGTAATTTTATTGTAGGCACCAATGCTGGCACCTTAAACTTTATTGGATCCGGAACTTTTACCGGTGTAAGTAATCCTTATAATGTTACCATCAATGGGGGAGTTAACTTTGGAGCTGGTATCAATTCAACCACCATTCAAAGTGGAGGAACATTGAGAATTAATGCTGGTGGATTTGTAAATATAAGTGCTCCTATTTACAATGCTAATTCCACACTTCAGTATTTTACAGGAAGCGCTTACGGCAGAAACCTAGAATGGAGTGCTTCTTCTGGAAGAGGTTATCCTGGCCATGTACAAGTTAGTAATAACACTACTCTTAATCCTGGTGCTGGAGTAAATACCAGCAGCGTTTTCAATACAGCGGGCAACTTAACCATTGATGCTGGTTCAAATATTTATATGGATTTTGCAGGAAATAACATGACCGTTCCTTTGATTGTAAATGGCGATATTAATTTATCAGGAAATTTATCAGGTTCAGGGGCCTTTGGAGGTGACATTGAATTGAAAGGCAATTGGAACAACAATGGAACAGCATTGGTTAATTTCTTTCCAAATTTAAGATCCGTTACCTTTAATGGAACTAGCAATCAGAATATTGGAGGTACAAACACAACAACAAATCCATTCGACTTTTTAACTATTAATAATGCTTCTGGTGTTAGCTTAACCACGGTTAATGTTGAAATAGATAATCAATTAACGCTTAGCAATGGTCGATTAACCTTGGGCAACTTTAATTTAAAGATGAATGGTTTAAATACTCCTTTAACTGGAGCATCCTCCAGTAATTACATAGTAACCAATGGCAGCGGAAGATTAATTAGAAACTTTAACAATATTGCCACACTTTATCCAATAGGGCCAGATGCTAGTACCTATTCACCTGTTACAATGCAACAAGCAGGCACAGTTGATGATATTATGATTAGAGTAAACACTGCCCCCGCCTTTGCTCCATTAGTAAACGACAATAACCAAATGGTTAATTTACAGTGGACCATCAATGAAAGTATAGCAGGCGGCAACAATTTATCTAGCAATTTTCAGTGGCCTGTGAGCGCAGAAGCAGCAGGTTTTATAAGAGCCAATGGTGTTTTCCAAGGCGATTATACTGGATTATTTTGGCAAGCCAGAGCCTCTGTCTTAACGGGAGGCAATCCCTATTTAAGCAGCTCAAGTACAACTTTTACAGGAAGTTTAAACAACCGCCCTTTTGTGATAGGTAATATCAATGGCATATTAGATTGTATCTCTACTATAGCTCCTGGAGCTTGGAATAATACCTCAACATGGGCAGGAGGAAGTATACCACCCGCAGCCTCCTCAGCCTGTATAAGTCATGCTGTTCAAATTACTGGCGGCAATACTGATGCCCTAAGTTCAGTTACAATTAATGCAGGCGGTAGCTTAAATATAGATGCAACAAGATCGCTAATTTTTAATAGCATAGGAGGTACTTTAACCAATAGCAGCGGAGCAGTAAGCACCATCAGTGGTTTGGGCAGTATTGTTTTTAATGGCGCAGGGACCTTTGCAGGAGGTAATGCTTTAATAATAAACAACGCAGATTTAAATGGTTTAACTACAATATCCACCCCACTTACCGTAAATGGAGAATTGATTTTAAATAGTGGTAGCAGTTTAAGCGCCCCCCCAACGTATGGCGCTAGTTCCACCTTGAGTTACAACACAGGTGGTAATTATGGAGTAAATATGGAATGGACAGGCAATAGTACCTCCGCAGGTTTAGGCGTACCAAACAATGTAAGAATAAGTAACAACACAACCTTAAATATGCCAGCTAGCGATCGCGGTCTATCTGGCTCAATTGGAATCGATAATGGAACGCTCAACATGGGTGGAGGTAACTTATATATTAACGGAGATTGGGACAGAAGTGGTGTAAATGGCATTTTTAATCCGAATGGCAAAGCGATCATTTTCAATCGTTCGGGCACCCAAAACATCACAGTAACAGGTGGAGGAACAGAAACTTTTAATTACCTGGTGCTTGATAAACCCTCTGGCAGTTTATTGTTAGATGCTATTGATATTACCGATATTACAATTAATGGAAGTATAGGTAATGCCCTACAATTAATCAACATTGGAGTTTTAGATTTGAATGGCAACAAGCTTAATTTAGTAAATGCAGGCGGAAGCATTTTAGTGAGTGGCGGGGTAAGAAGTATCATCAGCACATTGCCCGGAGCGCAGTTAAATATACAAGCGAATAAAAGCGTAATAAGTAACTTAGGTGGCACATTGGAGTTTGCACCGCATATAAAAGTTGCATTAAGTGCAGGAATGAATTTTGGCAATTCAATAAGTACCATCAAAGGCACCTTAGAATTAGCATTGGGCGGCTTTGTGAATAGCAATGCACCAAGCTATTCCGCAGGTTCTACTTTGAGATATTTTAGTGGAAATAACTACGGAAGAGGCCTAGAATGGAGCGCAACAAGCGGACCCGGTTATCCCTACCATGTTGATATAGATGAAAATGGAACTGTAACAACATTAGATTTAAGCAATGGGGGCAGCGCAACCCGACAAATAGCTGGAAATTTAAACATAAACCAAGGCGGCAACTTGAGCATGGGAGCAATGTCAAATCCTTTAATCGTAAAAGGCAATGTAAGCATAGGTGGAGTAAGCACAGGCGCTTTAAATTTGAGTATTGCAGCAGGAGGCGATATACAAATAGCAGGTAACTTAACGCGCAATGCAGGTGGAACATTTACACAAAATGGAAGAGAGATAACTATGAATGGGACAACGCAGCAAATCATCAGTAACAACATATTTGCCTTTGGTTATTTAAACATAGACAATGTAGGAGCAAGTGTTCGCATCAATACAAATACCACAATTAATAACCGTTTAAAATTAACGAATGGCTCCTATGAATTAAATGGCTTTACGAATACTATGGCGAATGGATCACAAATATGCAGAAGTTCAGCCACGGCAACCATGAGCGCATCGCCAACTATTGGTGCAGGTAATAGCTATGATTTGCGTTACGATGCAACTATGACAAGTGGAGTAGAGTTTATACAAGATTTAAGTAAAGTAAGAGATCTTGAAATAACACTAGGTACTTTAACTATTAATCAAAATAAAACAATTAATAGAGATTTAATTTTGAGTGGTGGTGATTTGGATTTAGCAACTTTTACATTTACTGATAGAGGAAATGCAACATCGCCATCTTTTGCAGGAAGCATAACAATAAGTGGAGGTGGAACAAGGTCGATTGTTGGCTCTTTGGGAGGTACTTTTGATATTACTGGCCAAGGCGGAAACTCACCTTTACTTTTTACCAAGACAGTGAGTTCTTTTGGTGGTACTTTATTGAACTTTGATAGTAACGTGTTGGTTCGGATTGGCGATGGTGCTGTTGATTTTGGTTCAGGAAATCCAACCACTATTAATGGCGTTTTGCAGGTAATGTTAGCTGGCTCGGTAGGTCAAACACTTAACCCATGCTATTACGGAATTAATTCACTATTGCGATTTGCAAATACTGTTGATTATCAGGTAGGCGTTAATGATAAAACATGGGCTACAGGTGCAATTGGATCAGGCAATCCGGGTATCCCGTGGAATGTGGAAGTAAAAGACATTGGCACTGATTTGCAGATGCAAAACACAAGGGCCTTGAGAGGAAACCTTACCATTACAAATGGAACCTTTACGCTAAGCCCAGCCTACACAGGAGTATTTTCGATAGGAGGCAATTGGACAAGAACGGGGGCATCTAGTGCGTTTACTCATAACAGTAAAAAAGTAGTTTTCGATAAGCAAATTATAGGTGATCAATCAATAACTATAAATGCTGGTGTAACTTTAGAAACATTTTACGATTTAGATTTTAGTCCTGTTACAGGAAATGTTATACTAAATGGAAATGTAAATGCATTAAATTCTGTTGGCCTTATTAGTGGCAAGGTTGATTTGAATGGTAATGTTTTTACTATTGGAACTACAGGTGTTAATGGATCATTAGCTGGGGGTTCTGCCAATGAATATTTTATTTCGGGATTGGCCGCAGCAAAATTGGTGAGATATACAACCACAGCAAACACAAGTTATAATTATCCTGTTGGAGATGCAATTAATTATACACCAATGACTTTATCGCTGTATGAAGGTCCAATGAGCGCTACTTCCCAAGTGAGTGTTAATGTAATTCCATCGGTTCACCCAAGTATGGGAACATCTACTAATTATTTATCGCGCTACTGGCAAGTAGAGCCAAGTAATTTTCCTACTACTCAAATAGGGTATGGAGTTACCTATAAGTGGGCTGCAGCAGATGAAGGCACAGCACCAATAACTGCTAATTTAAAGCCATTTAAACATAACCCACAAGGATGGATTGCAGCTTTAGGTTCTGGTTCAAATTTTGAAATGGGCACAGGATCAGTAAATCCAGGCACTAGGACAATTACTTGGAATGGTTTATATTCTTTTAGTGATTTCACAGCAAATGGGAATGGCTCTCCATTACCAATTAGTTTAATTAATTTTGATGCTCAGCCAGTACTTGAAAATATTGAATTAACATGGACAACAGCGAGCGAGACAAACAATGATTATTTTAAGATTGAGCGCTCTATTGACGGTGTTAATTTTGCTTCTTTTGCTTTAATTGATGGGGCTGGAAATAGCAACACAATACTAAATTACAAGGCAATGGATTTTGAACCTTATGAAGGTTTGTCTTATTACAGACTTATGCAAATAGATTTTGACGGTAAATTTGAATATAGTGATGTAAAAGCAGTAAACTTTATAAAACCAGCCCAAGGTGAAAATTGGTCCGTTTACCCTAATCCTTCAAATTTAAATGGAATTAATTTAACAACAGCTGCATTAAAGTCGGAATTCATTAATTTAAGTTTATGTGATGTTACAGGTAAACTTGTGTACAGCAAAAAGATTTCAACAAGTAAGCAAGGGAACACGCAATTTATAGCATTTGACGAAGTTGTCACTGGTGTTTATTATTTAAGTATTAGTGATGAGTACTTGAATAAAACAATAAAAGTGATTTTAACTCCTAGAGATTAAGCCCAAATTCAGATAATTAATTTTTTACTCTCCTGTCCACATTAAGATTTTGTTGTTGTTTTCGAATTTTGCGATGTCGTTGGTGGTTAGTATCATTATCAAGTCAATGATGGGCAGCACAAAAAAACCTCCGCCAAAAGTGAACAAATATACTGCTGGAATGTAGGGTGCGGTGCCTAAATAAATTCGGTGAACACCAAGCATACCAAGAGTTAGGGTTAATATGGCTGCAGTTACTTTTTTATTTTCTACAGTAGCGCTTTGAAGAAGGGCAATTAATTTTATTTTTTTTTCTGAGGGAAGTTTTACTTCTTGTGTAGCCAACTCACTTTCATTAATGACGAGGTGTTTGAATGTACTTAACACTGCATCTGATTGGCTATTACTAGCCTTTGATGTGCCAATTAGCATTATAAAAAAGAAGAAGGAAAGAAAAAATTTACTTTGCAATTGTATTGAAATTAAAAAGCGTCATTGATTAAAGTATATTGTATCATATAAATCAATCAATGACGCTAAAAGAAATTATTTTGCTGCTTTAAATCTTGCAGCTACTTCGGTCCAGTTAATTACATTCCAAAATGCGTTAATATAGTCGGGTCTGCGGTTTTGGTAATTTAAATAGTAGGCATGTTCCCACACATCTAAGGCTAAAATTGGTGTGCCTTTAACCTCTGCAATATCCATTAAGGGGTTATCTTGATTTGGCGTAGAGGTAACCATTAATTTACCGTTATGTACAATTAACCAAGCCCAGCCTGAGCCAAATCTTGTGGTAGCAGCCTTATTAAAATCTTCTTTAAGTTTATCGAATGAACCAAAAGCTGCATTGATGGCATCATTGAGTTCTCCTGTTGGATTGCCGCCACCATTTGGCCCCATGATGGTCCAAAACAAGGAGTGATTGTAATGTCCGCCACCATTATTTCTAACGGCCATTGGATACTTAGAAATGTTTGCACAAATTTCTTCTACACTTAATTTATCTGCATCGGTACCTGCAATAGCAGCGTTTACATTGTTTACATATGCTTGATGATGTTTAGTATGATGGATTTCCATTGTTTTAGCATCAATATTTGATTCAAGTGCATTGTAGGCATAAGCCAATTTAGGTAATTCAAAAGCCATAGTATTTAAATTTAAAGATGATTAATGATAGATTTTGATTTCAAAGATAATACAATAAGTAAAATCTATTTTTAAAAGTGTGTTAATATATTATTTCCTTGTGAGCAAGGCCATGTAAAAGCCATCGGCATCAAACTGTGTGGGTGCATATCTTTTTTCGCCCTCCAGTATCCAATGTTCTGCATGCTTTTCAACAAACCACTTAATTTGATCTTCACCTTCCATAGGTAAAATGCTGCAGGTGGCATATACCATTTTTCCACCAGGTTTTACTGTTGGTGCAAAGCGTTCCATAATTTCTCTTTGTTGTGCAATAAGGTTGGTAATTTCTTGTGGTTGCAACTTCCATTTGGCATCAGGATTTCTGCGCAATACACCTAAACCAGAACAAGGTAAATCTAAAAGCAAACGATCGGCTGTGCTTACTAATCTTTTGGTTGTTTTTGTACTTTCTATTTCTTTGGTTTCGATAATAGAAACGCCAGCTCTCCGCGCTCTTTTCTTAAGTTCTTCTAGTTTAAAAGTTTTGTTATCGAGTGCAATTAAACGTCCTTTGTTTTGCATTAAAGCAGCTAGATGAAGGCTTTTTCCGCCGGTTCCAGCGCAAGCATCAATTACACGCATTCCAGGTTTTACCTGCAGAAAGTCGGCTACCATCTGCGAGGCGCTATCTTGTACCTCAAAAAAACCTTCTTTAAATTCGGGCAAACGAAATACATTTCTTCTAAACACTAATTCAACAGCATAAGGGCTCCAGGGTACAATGTTATTCTCAATTTGATGCTCGGTAAGTATATCTTGTAGTTGCTTTACGCTTGTTTTAATGGTGTTAGCTCTTAAAATCATTTTAGGTTCGTGGTTGAGCGCAATAGCCATTTTTTCCCACGCCGCACCTAATTGCTGCTTGCATAAATCATCCATCCAATCGGGATAAGATTCTCTTATTTTGGTAATTTTTTCGTATTTTCTTAATCGTTGCTCAATGGTATCGGTATTTACCTCTTTAAATGCAGGTAGCATTGGTAGTTCTTTATCTCTGAAGACAAACCATGCTGCATAAATTCTATAAAACTGGCTGTCGGTAAAATTTTTGTCGGCATCGGCTGCTGTGGCTATTAATCGCCAATAGCGAATCATATCACTACATGTTTCATAAATGTAAGTTCTATTTCTAAAATTCCATTTTTTATTGGCCTTCATCACTTTTTCAAGTGCTTTGTCTAAGTTTGTTCCTTCCTTAATTACATCGCGTATTACAGCTGCAATATTCTTTGTGAGTATTTTGTGGTCGAGTACCACCTTTCTTTTTCCTCCCTTGAAATCCTTGTTCATATTGGTATTAAAATTTGGCGTAAAGGTAATTAATAGATTTAACCATCAACATTGTGTTTTTTTTCCATTTAAAATTCATTTCTTTGTTATGCAAAAAACGGGTATGCTTAAGCAAGTAATGTTATTTTTATTTTCAGTTTTAACTTTGGCTTCATGCGTGGCACCAAGGGTTATTTCCAATTCGGGCAAGGTAACTCCGAAAGGAAATTTTGCGGGAGGTTACCATACTTCATATAACATTTCTACTCAAGCAAGCTTATATGTTAAGGACCTACTTGTAAATAACATAGAAGATTTAGCTCTAAAGGATAGTATAAAGTTTGATGAAAACTTTATAAATATAAACAAGGCAGCTATAGCCTATCAGTTAGATCCTATAAGTAGCGGTAACGAATTTTATTTAAAATATGGTGTGTTTAAAAGATGGGATATTGGCGCTAAATTAGCAGGCAATGCAAGGGGTTTAGAAACTCAGTTTCAATTTATGGGCCCCACAGGAAATGTAGATGATAAAACAACAAAACAAATTTATGGAAGTATTGGATTGCAAATTACAACACAAAGTCAATCATTGCCATCGGTTCTTTCATATTTGCAAGATCGCTTAGGATATAACTTTAACAGAAAAGATTTTTTTATGCCTGTCTTGTTTAGTTATTCTTTTGGCAATGAGGAAGAGTATGGTTCTTTATCATGGGGTTTAGCAGCTAATTATTCCATTGTAAATTATTCATCCACTCCCATAGATATCTATAACTTAGACAAAACTTCTATTCTGCCTCAAAATTATCAGCAAAAGTATATGTCGTACGGATTCTTTATCAATGCGAAAGTGGGTTTTCAACATGTTTTTGTAATTCCTTCACTTTCTATGTTTTATCAAAACTATGGTAGCTACCAATTATTAAATGGTAGTTCTTTTGCCTTTAAAGGAATAACTATTGTGCCTGGAATAGGTTTTAGAGTAAGAGTTGGACGAAATACTTATGCTAAAAAAACTTCAAATTAAAAATAACTATCATATGAAAAAGATCATTACAATTTTATTGCTCGTTCAAAGTTTTTTGCTTTGTGCACAAGACAAAAAAAACGTGGCAACAATGAGTGTTAAGGGCGTTTCTAATTTAAAATTGCAACCCGATGAAGGAATGCTTAATTTAAGTGCTAATTTTATTGGGTCAGACGTAAATCAAGCAATGCTTGGTTTAGATAAAAAAACAAAAGAACTAATAAAACAAATTGTTGCTTCCGGCTTAAATGAAAAGGATATAAAAACGACTAATTTTCAGTTAAATAAACATTCGGTTTACCGCAGAGGTGCTGCCAAAGACAGCGGATATTTTGCTACCCAAAGTTTACAGGTAAAGTTTAATTACAGCAAAGAAAAAGTAGCCAAAATTTTAAATACCTTTTCAGATAACAAGGCAGATTACAACATGCATTTTAACTTTATGCTATCTGATACCTTAAGCAAACAAACCGAAGCTACCTTGATAAAACTTGCTGTGAAGGACGCCAAATTAAAAGCCAATCATTTAGCAACTGAATCGGGTGTAAAAATAAAAGCGATTAAAGCCATTGATTATGGTCAAGTTGCCAATATTGCCCCATATCCACTGACTAGAACAAGAGGAATGATGATGGCAGAAGACAGCGGTCAAGGAGCTTTGCAAGGATTTACACCAGATGATATTGAATTGAATGATGAGGTACAAATTGTTTGGGAGTTAGAATAATAGAATATATAAAGCATTTAAAAAACATGGTTTTAATTTACCTAAATTTGATTTAAGTTTGTCGATAATTTAACATACATATGACTATAGCAACTGATTTACTTCAGCAAAAAATAAAAGAAGCACAACTAGGAGGTGGCGAAACACGCGTTGCATCGCAGCATAAGAAAGGAAAACTAACTGCCAGAGAGCGTTTACACTTTTTAATGGATGAGGGGTCTTTCCAGGAAATTGGGATGATGGTAACCCACCGCTCAAATGAATTTGGGTTAGAACGTGAAAAATATTTAGGTGATGGTGTTGTAACAGGTTATGGCACTATCAATGGTCGATTGGTGTATGTTTTTTCTCAAGATTTTACAGTTTTTGGTGGTTCATTAAGTGAAACACATGCAGAAAAAATTTGCAGAATAATGGATTTGGCCATGCAAAATGGCGCGCCTGTAATTGGATTAAACGACAGTGGTGGCGCACGTATTCAAGAAGGTGTGGTGTCATTAGGAGGTTATGCAGATATCTTTTATAAAAACACAAGGGCATCGGGTGTGATTCCACAGTTATCAGCTATTATGGGACCATGTGCAGGAGGTGCTGTTTACTCTCCTGCCATTACTGATTTTATTATGATGGTTGAAAACACTTCGTATATGTTTGTTACTGGGCCTAATGTGGTTAAAACAGTTACTCATGAAGAAGTAAGTAGTGAAGAATTAGGAGGTGCATCTACACACAGCACCAAATCGGGTGTAACACATTTTTCATGTGCAAATGAAATAGAATGCATTAACAATATAAAAGCCTTGTTAAGCTATATGCCTCAAAATTGTGAGGAAGAAGCGCCTGCAATTGCCTATGAGATTGGTAACGAAAAGAGACCTAAATTAAACAGTTTGATTCCTGAAAATGCAAATCAACCTTATGATATGCGTGAAGTAATTCAAGAGGTAATTGATACTGATAGTTTTTTAGAGGTTCATAAAAACTATGCAGAAAATATAGTGGTTGGTTTTGCACGCTTAGGTGGAAAAAGCATTGGTATTATTGCTAATCAGCCAGCATTTTTAGCTGGCGTGCTTGATATTAAATCATCTAACAAAGCGGCAAGATTTGTTAGGTTCTGCGATTCGTTTAATATCCCATTATTAGTTTTTGAAGATGTACCGGGATTTTTGCCAGGAACTGATCAAGAATGGAATGGCATTATAAGTAATGGTGCTAAATTGCTATATGCATTTTGCGAAGCAACTGTGCCAAGAATTACAGTGATTACAAGAAAAGCCTACGGTGGTGCCTATGATGTAATGAATAGCAAGCATATTGGAGCTGATATGAATTATGCTTGGCCTACTGCTGAAATAGCTGTAATGGGAGCCAAAGGCGCTGCTGAGATTATTTTTAAGTCGGAAATTTCGGCAGCAAAAGATCCAGCCGCTAAGCTAAAAGAAAAGGAAATGGAGTATATAGAACATTTTGCAAATCCTTATCGCGCTGCCGAAAGAGGCTATATTGATGAAGTTATTATGCCAGAAGACACAAGAGAAAAACTGATTACAGCCTTTAAAATGCTGAAAAATAAGGTAGATAATTTGCCACGTAAAAAGCATGGCAACATACCATTGTAATTTAGCTAAAGCCCAGGTTATTTGAATCAAATAAAATTAAATATTGTTAGGTGTGTATTGCTTTTTGCATTTTTTGTTGCACATTCATTTTTATATGCTCAAAAAAATAATTTTAGCTTCGATCATTTAGGAATTCGCGATGGATTATCTCAGAGCTATGTAAACTGCGTTGTGCAGGACAAGCATGGTTTTATGTGGTTTGGCACCCAAGATGGCTTAAATAAATATGATGGCTATCATTTTAACGTCTACAAGAATTATCCCAAAGAAAGCAACTCCATTTCAAGTAATTTTATTCACGATATTAAAATCGATGAAAGAGGCAATTTATGGATTGCTACTGACAATGGATTGAATATGTTTGACCCAATAGCGGAAAAATTTACATTATATCAATTACAGTATAAAGGAAGCGAGCTTAAACAAAAGTTTACCGCATTATTAATTCACAACAATATACTTTATGCAGCTACTGCTAATAATGGTTTGTATGAAATGCATATTGGAGAAAAAAAATCCAAATTAAAAGCAATTACTCTTCAACAAAATTTACAAAATAGCATTGTACAATCTTTATTTATTGATCAAGAAAAAACGCTTTGGATTGGAACTAATAATTTAGGGATTATTGCTTATGATATTAATGACAAGGATTCAAGGTTATCTAAAAAAAACCGACAATGGAACCTTAATAGCAATTGTGTATTTTCTATTTTTGAATTTGATAACACACAGCTTTGGTTAGGCACAGAAAATGGCTTAACCATTTTAAACAAAAAAACAGGGAGTATAGAGGTAGTACAAAATGATGCACTTAAACCAAATAGTTTAAGTAACAATGTTGTAAAAGATATTTACAGAGATTATTCGGGAACAATATGGTTGGCCACTTTTGGAGGACTTAATAAGTACAACAACAAGCCAAATAATTTTGCTCGTTTTCAGTATTCACCTGAAAACAGAAAAGGAATTAATGGCAATAAAGTAAATTGCATTTATGAAGACAAGACAGGCACGATGTGGGTTGGAACAGAATCTGGCATTAATAAATTTGATAGAATTCAAAATAAATTTAAGCTTTTTACACCACGCATAAATTTTAATTTAACCAACGCTACCAACAATGTTTGGAGTATTTATGACGATGTTACAAGTAACATATCTTACATTGGAAGCGATGGTGGCTTAACTGTATTTGACAGAGAAACTGGTGTTAGTTTTACCATCGAAATGCCATCAACTATAAAGTCGGTTTCAACAGCGGTAACTTGTATACAGCGTTTATCCGAAAATATCTTATTGGTAGGTTGCGAGCGAGGATTATTTGAATACAATATCGTTAATCATAAAATTATTCCGTTTAAACTAAATAAAAAGGAAATTGATTATTTGAGAGAAAAATTTATGTTGTGCCTTACGCTCGACTCTAAAAATAATTTATGGATTGGGACAAAAGAAGGGCTCTATAAAATATTCTTAAAAAACCGAACTATTGAACATTATGTTAACAATAGTAATTCTAAGCAATCTATATCAAACAATGATATTAGAGCCATTTTTGAAGATTTGAATGGAAATATATGGGTTGGCACCAATGGTGGAGGATTAAACAGGGTGGACTATATAAAAGAAACAAAAGGAATAACCGATAAAATTTATTTTGTAAAATACCTTTCTAATCAAGATGTTGAAAACACATTGAGCAACAATAATATTTTAAGTATATCGCAAATAAATGAAGGCAGCTTGTGGCTTGGAACTTATGGTGGTGGTTTAAATAATTTAGATATTTCATCAGGAAAAGTAAACCGATGTGCCTACCTAGAAGGCATCCAAAATAGCACCATTTACAGTATTTTAAAAGAAAATTCGAATGTATTATGGTGTAGCTCCAATAATGGTTTAATTAAACTTAGGTTAAACGATTCAACCATCGCTAACTATTATGAGAATGACGGTTTACAAAGCAATGAATTTAATAGTGGAGCAGCTTTTAAATCAGAAAAAGGGGAATTGTTTTTTGGTGGTGTAGAAGGATTTAACGCATTTTTTCCAAACCAAATACTGCATGATACAATTGCACCAAGAATTGTTATTACAGCCTTAATGATATTTAATCAACCGGTTGAGGCAAACAAAAGTAAGGTGCTAAAAAAAAGCATAACCTATGCCGAAGAAATTGTACTTTCCTACAAGCAAAATTTCTTTTCATTTGATTTTTCTGCGCTTCATTTTTCATCACCCGAGAATAATGAGTTTAAATATATGATGGAAGGTTTAGATGAAGATTGGAATTATGTTGGTACGCAAAACCAAGCAAATTACACTAATTTGGAGCCAGGTGAATATGTATTTAAAGTTTTGGGTTCTAATTCAGATGGCGTTTGGAGCAAGACAGCCGCTACTATTCAAATTAGGATAACACCACCCTTTTGGAAAACATGGTGGTTTAGATTATTGGTTGTTATTATGTTAGCTGCTATAATATATTTTTACAATAGGCAGCGCTTAAATAGGGTGGTTAAACAGAAAAGATTTCTCGAAAATCAAATAAGAGAACGCACAGCCACCGTAATGAAACAAAAAGAAGAAATTGAGGCGCAGAAGTCGATTATTGAAGAGCAAAAAAAGAAAACAGAAAGTTTAGTACACAGTATTTTACCGAAAGAAACTGCTGAGGAACTTATAAACAAAGGCTTTTCTAGACCAAGGAATTATAGTATGTGTACAGTTATGTTTACCGATTTTCAAGGATTTACCAAGATTGCTGAGAAGTTACGACCACAACAATTAATTGATGAATTAGACAAGTACTTTAGTAAATTTGATGAAATTGTAGGAAAATACAACATGGAAAGAATCAAAACAATTGGAGATTCATATATGTGCGCGGGTGGAATTCCTATTAGAAATAAAAGTAACCCTATAGAATCTGTATTAGCAGCGCTAGAAATACAGCATTTTATGCGTGGTGCGTTTATAGAAATTGAAGGAAAAAAGTATGAGTGGAAATTAAGATTAGGAATAAATACAGGAGAAATTATTGCAGGTGTCATAGGAAAAACTAAATTTGCTTTTGATATTTGGGGCGACACTGTAAATACCGCGAGCAGAACTGAAAGTAGTGGAGAGGCGGGCAAGGTTAATATAACAAAGGCTACATATGAGTACATTAAAGATTTTTTTGTTTGCACTTACAGAGGAAAAATTGCAGCTAAAAACAAAGGCGATATTGAGATGTATTTTGTGGAAAAAATTAGACCTGAACTTTCATCAGATACAGAAGGCATGACTCCAAACGAATTATTTAACGAGAAATTTTCTCAATTGCTACTTGATAAATTCAGTTTCAAAAAATCTGAAGCACGTATTCTAAAACTACTGGCAGAAAGACTACCTGAAGGGCTTTATTATCATGGCATTCATCACACAATTGATGTAACAAACTCTGCCGAAGAAATTGCAAGAGAAGAAGGTGTTGATGGTGAAGATTTATTTTTATTAAAAACTGCTGCACTTTTTCATGATGCAGGTTTTGTACAAGAGTATGTAAAGAATGAAAAAATTGGAGTTACATTCGCACGTGAGGTGCTACCAAAATATGGCTATACTGAGCGTCAAATCGATATTATTGATGCCATTATTATGGCTACTGAAATACCCCAAAATCCAAAAACGCTTCTAGAAATGATTATGTGTGATGCTGATTTGGATTATTTAGGGCGTGAAGATTTTTATGAAATTTCAGCATCTTTAAAAAAGGAACTAATTTCATTTGGCAAAATACAAACAGACAAACAATGGGATGAGATGCAAATCCCATTTCTTGAGAAACACCAATATTTTACAGAAACTAATAAACGAAGAAGACAGCCGAACAAGCTTAAACGTATTGAAGAACTTAAAAATAAACTTGCTAATTCAAGTAACTATATTAGCTAATAATAGGTTTTTATTTTTTATTCTTTACAGCATAGATATTTATTTTCCATTGCCCAATTTGGGTTTGAATTAAAGAATCCCCAATCGTATTTAAATTCAAATTATCGTTTTTAAAAGCTTCGCCCGAATCATTTTGATCGTGTTCGCTAACAATAAAACTTGGACTATATTCTTCTAAAATATTTTTATTTTCTGTATAAACAGTCCAAATAGGAAAAGTAGTACACTTTGTTTCCCAAGTAAAAGCGGGAGCCCACGGACCAATAACTATATCTGACTTCTTTGCTATCGACTTAAAAAATACATTCATTTCATGCACTTTATAAGCACGAGATTTGAATGCCTGCATATAAAAATAGTTATTAAATGCGAAACAAGATATCAAAAAAACGAATACAATTATCTTGTACAAAAATTTGTTTTGATTAAAATAAAAAGCGAACATCACTGAAATAAACAATCCCATTGCTGCATAAAAACTTATAAGATATCTTACAGGTAAATAGGTTAGCGTTATTTTATGTGATTCTAACAGTATCCAAATTAGAATAAGTTCAGTTAATCTTAGATAGGTTATTGGTAATTTCTTTTTTGAATAATGATATAAAAAAGCAGCAAAAGAAATTAGGAATAGGAAGGTAAACAAGAAATACCTTTCAGAAAAGAAAAAAACATTTAGGTTATTTAAAACTATATCTAAGCTAATTGTTTTTAAGGATATACTCCCAGAAGAACTACTACCGGTATATTTCCACGCCTCCTTAAATGGCAGATACCACAGCAAAAACATGCTCAATAAGATAATTGATATAACTGCAACAGCATTTAATAATTGTTTCCTTGAAAAAGACTTTTCTTTTAACAACAGTTGCCATGCGTAAAAAAAGAGAGGCAAAGGAAGAATATATATAAATTGAATTTTGAATAATACAGCACAAATTAAAAATGTGTACATCAAAATCAATCCTTTATTAGAGCCTAAATTTACATTGTAAACACTTATCACAATGGCAGCAATAATTAGCAATGTAGCATACATTTCGGCTAAGCATAAATGCGTGTATTGGTGTATTGGGTTTAACATCATAGTTGACAATACAAACGCGATACCAATCAACTTTGCGTCTTTTTTATAAAAGATAATAAAGATAAAAAATGTACAAAATAACACTGTAATTAACCTAGCCATCTCTAAACTAATACCAAACAATTTAAAAAATGGATACAGAAAAATCGAATAAAGTGGGGTAACAATAGCGTAGGGCGTTTTTAAAATAGAATGCTCTTTAGTAAAATTGTTGTAGCCTTGATTTATTATATTTCTTATTGGCGCAGTGTAAAGGCCCTCATCTGTCCATGCGCCCCTACTGCCCGATGCTATGGCTAGATCTGAATCTGCTTTTAAAAAAGGAAATTGGGTTAATAGATATGCTAAAAAAATAAAGATGTAAAATACGTTTAAATACTTTTTATTAATTTCCATCATCAAGTTTAAATATAGTTCGTAAGTAAAAAATTAATAGCCAGCCTACAACACAATAGATATCATTTAACGTGTCAAATACTTGTTATAATTTGGGGCTCAAATTATCAAAAATTACTTAACATGGTTTAAAATATTTGTTTTAAGCGATTAATCTGGTTTAAATTTATGGTACGTATTTTTTATTAAGCCTGCTCGGTTTGTTTATTATAAATCATGCAATACAGCTTAAAATAAACACTTCCTTTAACAAAAAAGTCCTACGAAAACATTTTTTTAAACATGCTCATTCTATTTTAATTTCCTATTTTAGCATCAAATTTTTACAATATGAAAGGAATTATTTTAGCTGGTGGCTCCGGCACAAGATTGCATCCATTGACCCTTGCTGTGAGCAAGCAATTAATGCCAGTTTACGATAAACCCATGATTTACTATCCGCTATCGGTGCTTATGATGGCCGGAATTAATGAAATACTTATCATTTCTACACCACATGATTTACCTCATTTTAAAAGGTTATTAGGCGATGGCAAAAATTTAGGTTGCACCTTTAGTTATGCCGAACAAGCAGTTCCCAACGGTTTAGCGCAGGCATTTGTAATTGGTGCTGATTTTATTGGTAACGACAAAGTTGCACTAATATTAGGTGACAATATCTTTTATGGTTCTGGTTTAGGTACTTTAATGCAACAGTATAAAGACCCTACAGGTGGTGTAGTATTTGCCTACCATGTTTCAGATCCAGAGCGCTATGGTGTGGTTGAGTTTGATAACAATATGAAAGCGGTAAGTATTGAAGAAAAACCAGCGCATCCTAAATCAAATTATGCTGTTCCAGGTTTATATTTTTACGACAATGATGTTATTAAAATTGCAAAAGAATTAAAGCCAAGTCCAAGAGGAGAATATGAAATTACAGATGTAAATAAACATTATTTGGAAGCCGGAAAATTAAAAGTTGGCATTTTAGACAGAGGTACTGCATGGCTTGATACTGGAACATTTGCATCATTAATGCAAGCTGGGCAATTTGTGCAAGTTATCGAAGAAAGACAAGGCTTAAAAATAGGTTGTATTGAAGAAATAGCCTATCGTATGGGCTTTATCAATAAAGAACAATTACATGAATTAGCTAAACCATTGCTAAAAAGCGGCTATGGAACTTATTTAATGAGTTTGGTTTAATTCAAGTTACACTATTTGAACTGTTGGTAAACGATATTTTTCAATAATATCAGTTGCTCCCGTGCTTTTTTTAATTTAATAGACGGCCTTTTTTTATGAAAATAAAAATGGAATTAAGTGCTTGAGATTGAAGGAAAATGAAGTTGAGTAGATTTCTAATCCCTAATCTAGGTTTAATTAAATTGAACATAATTCTTTCAATTTTTCTGATTACTTTTGCGGTCTATGGAAAATATTAGAAATTTTTGCATTATTGCGCACATCGATCACGGGAAAAGCACACTAGCCGACCGTTTACTTGAATATACTAAAACTGTTTCTAAGCGTGATTTACAGGCACAAGTGCTTGATGATATGGACTTGGAGCGAGAGCGTGGCATTACAATAAAAAGCCATGCTATTCAAATGGACTATGAACTAAATGGTCAGAAGTATATCTTAAATTTGATTGATACGCCCGGACACGTTGATTTTTCATACGAAGTTTCGCGCTCAATTGCAGCTTGCGAAGGGGCATTGCTTATTGTTGATGCTGCACAAGGAATTCAAGCACAAACTATTTCGAACCTTTATTTGGCCCTCGAAAACAACTTAACTATTATTCCTGTTTTAAATAAAATTGATTTGCCAAGCGCAAATCCTGAAGAGGTTAAAGACCAAATTGTTGAATTATTGGGATGCGAAAGAGATATTATTTTGTCAGCCAGCGGAAAAACAGGCATGGGCGTTTACGATATCTTAGAAGCCATTGTAAATAGAGTGCCAGCTCCAAAAGGAAATTTAAATGCACCATTGCAAGCGCTAATTTTTGATTCCGTTTTTAATTCATTTAGAGGAATCATAGCCTATTTTAAAGTAATTAATGGTGAGATTAAAAAGGGCGACCGTGTTAAATTTTTTGCTACTAAAAAAGAATATAATGCAGAGGAAATTGGCGTATTGCGCTTAAAACAAGAGCCAAGAAATTCAGTAAAAGTTGGCGATGTAGGTTATATTATTTCGGGCATTAAAGAAGCACGCGAAGTAAAAGTGGGTGATACCATTACACTAGTTGCAGCGCCATGCGAAACTGCCATACAAGGTTTTGAAGACGTTAAACCAATGGTTTTTGCAGGTATTTATCCTGTTGATACGGATGACTATCAAGAACTGCGTTACAGTATGGAAAAATTGCAGCTGAACGATGCTTCTTTAACATGGGAGCCAGAGTCCTCGGCTGCCTTGGGATTTGGCTTCAGATGCGGCTTTTTAGGCATGCTCCACATGGAAATAATTCAGGAACGATTAGAGCGAGAATTTAACATGACGGTAATTACCACGGTTCCTAACGTATCGTACTTTGCACACACCACTAAAGGTGAAAAAATAATTGTAAACAACCCAAGCGATTTGCCCGAAGTGAGTAGAATTGATTATGTTGAAGAACCATACATAAAAGCACAAATCATTACCAAATCGGAGTTTACGGGTGGTATTATGAGCCTTTGTATCAACAAAAGAGGAATTCTTAAAAACCAAGTTTATTTAACCCAAGATAGGGTTGAGCTTAATTTTGAGCTGCCGTTAGGTGAAGTTGTTTTTGATTTTTATGATAAGTTAAAAACCATTTCAAAGGGTTATGCCTCGTTTGATTATTCGCCTTTAGAGTATCGCGAATCGCAATTGGTTAAGTTAGACATTTTACTAAATAGTGAGCCTGTGGATGCTTTATCTGCTTTAATTCACAGAGATCATGCGCATGATTTTGGTAAAAAAATATGTGAGAAACTGAAAGAACTAATTCCACGTCAGCAATTTGAAATTCCTATACAAGCCGCCATTGGCGCTAAAATTGTGGCACGTGAAACTATCCGCGCGCTAAGAAAAGATGTTACTGCAAAATGCTATGGTGGTGATATTTCGCGTAAGCGTAAATTGTTAGAAAAGCAAAAAGAAGGGAAGAAAAGAATGCGTCAGGTAGGTAGCGTAGAAATTCCACAACAAGCGTTTATGGCTGTGTTAAAGTTGGATTAATTTTTTATTAATCAAATACTGATAATATTTGTTCCATTTTCATTCCTCTTGAGCCTTTTATAAGAATTGTAAGATTGTTTAATGGCAAGGTTTTTAAATACTGCATACAATCAAGTACACTTAAAAAACTTTTTTGGGCTTGCGCAGCCTCAGATTGACTAAATTGTGGACCAACAAAAATACATTGGTTAGCTTTATTTTGAATGGCTGCTTGGGCAATGTTTTGATGTTCCTCGGCACTTGTTTGGCCAAGTTCGAACATATCACCTAAAATTACTAGTTTATTTTTTGCATCAATTTTGTCAAAATTATCAAGAGCCGCTTTCATGCTACTAGGATTGGCATTGTATGCATCTAAAATAATTGTATTTGTTTCTTTTTTAATAATTTGAGAGCGACTATTATCTGGCGCATAAGCAGAAATACCTTCAATTATCGCTTGGTCATCAACCCCTAAATATTTTGCAACACAAATGGCACTCAGTATGTTTTCGGCATTATAAAGTCCTATTAAGTTGGAACTGACACTTATTTGCATTTCATTTTCATAGGTATAATTTAAAGCTAAAAAGGGTTGATCACTCTCAATCTTTCCTATGCAATTGGCTTCATTATTAAAAGCATAGCATAAAGTATTACTGTTATTTACCTTTTCTTTTAAAACAGCATTATCGGCATTATAAACAATAAGTCCATTTTGTTTTTCTAAAAAATGATATAATTCTGTTTTGCCCTTAATAACACCTTCAATGCCGCCAAAACCCTCTAAATGAGCCTTTCCTATATTGGTAATTAAGCCTATTGTTGGCGCTGCAATGCGACTGAGTAATTCAATCTCTCCTTGGTGATTTGCACCCATTTCAATAATGGCAAGCTCGTGTGAATTATTTAACTTTAATAGCGTAAGCGGAACACCAATGTGATTGTTTAAATTGCCTTTTGTAGCGAGCGTATTATACTTTTTTGATAAAACCGCATTAAATAATTCTTTAGTTGTTGTTTTGCCATTGGAACCCGTAATTGCAATCACAGGAATAGCGAATTGCTTTCTATGATAATTGGCCAAATCCTGCAAGGCAATTAATGTATCTTTTACATAAAATATTTGTTGGTTATTGGCAAAGTTTGCATTATCAGTAATGGCATATTTTGCTCCTGATTTTATGGCTTGCTCAACAAATTGGTTTCCATCAAAATTATCGCCCTTGAGGGCCACAAATAAGCTGCCTGCTGCTATATTTCTTGTATCTGTGCAAACACCAGTTGATTGTGTAAAATAGTGATGCAGCGCTTCAATTGTAATTTCTTCCATAAGAATTATTAATATCATGCAATGATAAAAAAAAACCTGCTTCAATCAAGATGCCTGCTTTTAAATTTAATAACCAAGCAAAACTTTAGCTTAGCGTGTTATTGAGCAAACTTATTCTTTGCAGAAATTACTCACTCCTTCCTTAAACTTCGCTTATTTTTATTCCAGTAATATTCTTCTGAAATCATTACCTGCTCTGTTTCTTTTATTAGGGTGGCACCTGTGGGTTTTAAAAATTCCGGTGCATTGTTTTTTTGATTTTTAATGGCAACATCTATAGGATAGGCATTCATTAAATGCGCTGGATAAGGTTTTAGCAAGGCTGTAACTTCGGCTAAATCGGCACTATGAAGCCATCTATTTTCATCTGCTTGCTCTAAAATTACCGGACTTCTGTGATGCCCTATTTTTTGCATTAATTCATTGGCCACAGTGGTTATAATGGCAAAAGACTGAGTTTCTTCGCCTGTTTCTTTATCTACGTAGGTATCGTAAATGCCCGCCATACAAAAGCTTTCGCGATTTCGCAAAAAACACAAATAAGGTTTTGAAAGTTTTTCAGTTTTAGGTCCTTCCATAAAAGCATTGGCAATTACTAAACAACGTTGTTCTCTTATTGGCTTTCTAAAGGCAGGCTTTGATATTATTCCTTTTCCTCCCGTGTAATTGATATCATCATTTTCATTTCCATCGCCTTCGGCACGCGCATTAAAAAGATACATTTTTTTCTTTGCCCAAAATGGCGTAAGTCCAAATTGCATTGTGGCAAGCATTGCAGTGTTATTTTTTAAAATTACAACTGGGGCATAACTTCCAGGGCCAGTATTATAATTGGCAATAAAGGGCTCGGTAATAGCTAAGGGCGCTGTGCTAAAGGCCCGCTCTAACTCTTCCCATTTTTGAACCACAACATATCGTCCGCACATACTAAATGTATTTATTTCTTTTTAATTTTAACGATATTTGTAATAGTAAATTAATGCTTATTAAATTGTATTGATACAAAGATAACTTTACAATTGCCTTTTTTCTAGTTAATTTACCTCTTTAAAATGCAAAAATAACATAATGAACGTGAGCTATAAAAACATTTACTTTAACTTGCAGCAATTAAATTAGTTTGCTTTTGAAATTATTGAATTTACATACAATTTTTTTCGTTTTTTTATTGCTTACCTTCTCTATAGAATGTGTTGCTCAAAGCACGGTAATTAAAGGATACATCACAGAAAAAGATAGTAGTACCACCATTCCATTTGCTTATGTAGTAAATAAAAAAAGTGGCGTGGGCACTGTTACTTCCGATAAAGGATATTTTGAACTTAGAGCAAATGCTACAGACACAATATTAATTAGCTGTATTGGGTATATAGCGCGTAAAATTGCTGCCAAAGAAATACTAGAACTTCAAAGTTATAAAATACATCAAGGAGTTATTCTGTTTGCTAAAACGTATAATTTAAATACGGTTATGATTAGCCCTAAGGAGCTTACTCAAAATCAAAAGAATTTTTACGAAAGATTTATCAATGTGCCTGCTCCACCGCTTACTAGCCCAATTAGTGCATTGTATTACGAATACAGTAAAGAAGGAAGGGAGCGTCAAAAATTAATTGAAATTTATAAAAAGGAATTGTTTTTTGAAAAGGCAGAAAGACGCTTAGCCTATTTCTTTAATGTTAAGAAAGTTGATTTATCTAAATTTGATGAACGTGCTTTTATCATGTTTTGTAAACTCACCGAAGATGTTGTTAATTATGCCAACGACTACGATTTTTATTATAAAGTAAGTCGTTGTTTTGATGATTACACTGGAAATGCAGATTATAGATAAATGCAAAATAGTTATTGTTTTGAATAATTAAATTTGCCTTATACCTTTGTTAAAAATTATTTTACTTGAAAATTTCAATTATTGCCGCTATAGCTCAAAACAATGCCATTGGATTAAACAACCAATTGATTTGGCACCTACCAACTGATTTATTGTTCTTTAAAAAAACAACCTTAAACTGTACTATCATCATGGGGCGTAAAACCTTTGATAGTATTGGAAAAGCGCTACCAAAAAGAAAAAACATTATAATCAGCAACAACCTAAACTTTAATGCACCTGGCTGTCTTGTAGTTCAAAATATACATGAAGCAATTGCGCAGGCCGACTCTCAAGAGGTTTTTATTGTAGGTGGAGCTAGTATTTACGAACAGAGCATGCATATTGCAGATAAATTGTACATCACACATGTACATCATAACTTTGATGCAGATACATTTTTCCCAAAAATAGATGCTAACCTCTGGAAAATCACCTCAAAAGAAGATTACTTTAAAGATGAAAAGCACGCTTATGATTTTTCAATTGTAACATATGAAAAAACACATTAAATGAGCAAGCAAAATACAATACTTGTTATTGATACTGTTCATCCGCTACTAATGCAATTGCTCTTAGAGCACAACTTTGTTATCACTGAGGCTTTTGATTGGGATAAAGAAAAAATTGTAAAAGAAATTCATAATTTTAAAGGCCTTATTATTAGAAGTCGTATTACAATTGACAAAACCATTATTGATGCTGCCACACAATTGCAGTTTATTGCTCGTTATGGCGCAGGTATGGAAAATATAGATGTTGTTTATGCCGAAAGTAAAAATATTAAATGTTTACATGCTGCTGCTGGCAATAAAGATGCAGTAGCAGAGCATGCTTTAGGTATGCTATTGGGACTATTCAATAATATCAATAAAGCAGATGCCGAAGTAAGACAATATAAATGGTTAAGAGAAACCAACCGTGGCGAAGAATTAGCGGGCAAAACAGTAGGTATTATTGGGTATGGAAATATGGGCAGTGCTTTTGCTAAAAGGCTTCAGGGGTTTGATGTGAAGGTGCTCGTTTATGATAAATACAAAAACAATTACATCTCAAACAATTTGTATGTTGAAGAAAGTTCATTAGAAAGAATTCAAGCAGAAGCAACAGTTGTTTCATTACACATTCCACTTACTCCAGAAACCAATGGAATGATTAATTACCATTGGTTAAATGCCTTTAAACACCCATTTTACCTTATAAACACTGCTCGTGGAAAAGTATTAAACACAGCAGATGCAATGCGTTTAATAGATGAAAATAAAATTAAAGGAATGTGTTTAGATGTGCTTGAATATGAAGATACTTCATTTGAACACCTCAACGCAGCGCATCAAAACGAAACAATTAAAGCGCTTTTCAATTCTCCAAAAGTGATATTAACACCGCACATTGCAGGCTGGTCGCAACAATCAAATATTAAGTTAGCGCAAGTGCTATTTAAGGCTATTGATGCATGCTGCCAACCAAGCTCACCTTAGCTTTTAGGTGGCGTAGTTTCTATTTCCATTTTTTGGGCAAGATGTTTACAAAACTCACGTAAATCTGCTGCCGATGAAGCATCGCCAGTAGCTCTTTCTAAGGTTGCAGACATACTAAGCATTGTTTGGTAAAAAAATAATTTCATTTCTTCAACCATCATGTCTTTTGTCCACAAATCAATCTTTAAGGTATTTTGTTGTGCCGAATCCCAAAAAGCCAACATCATGGCTTTAGTCTCGTTTTCTCCTTCCATACCAGAGTCGGTAGCTTGCCAAGTAATAAGTTCTGGCAAGTGATTAATGTCTGTTACAACTTTTATATTTATTTCAGATGTTTTCATCGCTTATTTAGGTTTATATTTTGATTGCATTAGAATTTGTTGAGCATTACGATTTTCAAAAAGCTGCTTTAAAGTAATTTTAGGTTGTTGTTCAATATACTTTTTAATAATTTGGTAACCTAACCACACTCCTATTTTACCTGGAGATTCTCGCGGAAAACCAGCTGTAAATGGGCCTTCATTAATATACTTAAAACTATCGCCTCTTAAGGCTGCAAATAGTAGTTTTTTCTCAATAAAATGCGACCAAATTTTAGATTCATTGCTCAGACACCATTTAAGTTGTTCCTCACTATAACCAAATATTACCGAATCAATTGTCTCAGGTAATATTTTTTGGAGCATATAAAGCACCTTGCCTTTGTATAACATTTGATTTAAAAGTGTGTTGTAATCTTCCTCCTTCTCAAATTCGGTGGTTATCCAGGCCTGCATAGCATCAACAACAAGATACTCTTTACGCATTAATTTTTGTTTGTAAACGGGTATTTTTAATAATGAATAAGGTTGATAATTGCTACCCAAATACATTTCTAAGCCAATAGCTAAGGTATTTTGCGTGGTAACTGTGGCAAAATTGTATCCCGAAACAAAATAAGTAATTGCCGGAATCTTAGCCTGCGGGAAAAAGTAATGATAGCCCTTAAATGCGTTTGTAAAATCCGAATTGTAAGCGTTCACATCGCTATATTGTTTTTGCACCTCATTATACATTTCATTGATATACTGATCCTTTAAAAAACCTTTTAAAAGGACCGGCATTTGCGGATTTGATGAATCGCCAATGTTGAGAATATTTTTAGTAAACAAGTAAAAAAAATCGGGATACTTAAGTGCCAAATTTGTTGTACTAAATTGTATTGAATCTTTTTGATTGGCAAATAGGTCTTGGTCAAACCTATTTACTTTTATCTTAAAAGCTTGTTCAATAATCTCTTCAGGCACTTTATGTTGGGTAGGGTTATCGCACGAAACATAACAAAGCACTGTTAACAATAAATAAATTTTAAGCTTGTATTTCATTAAAAATTATACTTAATATTGTGTTACATAAAAACGCCCAAAAGTATGAAAAAGCTTTTCTTAATTACTATATGTTTTTCAATGACCTTAGGTAAATTATTTGCTCAAGATCAAAAATTTAGATTTGGACTAAAAATGGCCCCATCTATTGCTTGGATGAAACCCGATGACAAGAAAAAATTATTAAGCGATGGCTCCGCTTTAAAATTTGCATATGGCTTAGTTGCCGAGTTTAAATTAACCTCTGTTGCAAGTTTTTCTACAGGCCTAGAAGTAAATTATACCGGAGGTAGACTAAACTTTGCTAACGCTGCCGATTCAAATTATTACGACCCTTCGGAATACACAGTGCCTGTTGAAGGTAGCGTCGACAAATTTCTTATTGCTCAAAGAAGTTATAAAATTACCTACGTTGATATTCCGCTATTGCTAAAAATGAGAACACCTGAAGTTGGAGGATATACCTATTTTGGGATGTTTGGCATTAACCTATCTATACGTGGCAAAGTCAAAGCCAATGATGTTGGCACACTTTTAACCTATGAGGATACCATAGTTACTGTGATTAACGATTATGAGATACCAGATTTAATTGTTACTAAAGACATGAGTTTCTTTAGAGCAGGTTTAAATGTTGGTGCCGGCGCTGAATACAGAATAGCTGGAACAACAGCCTTGTTTGCCAGTCTTAACTTTCAAAACGGTTTTACCAATGTGTTAAAGAAAGAGTCTGAAACAATTAAATCGCTTGCAAAAAACGGTCAGGCCCTGCAGCAAAATGCTAAATCTAATTTCTTCCAATTAAACATAGGAATTTTATTTTAGAAATTTAAAGCTACCAAAAGCCTTGTTATTATAAAGTAACAAGGCTTTTATATATCTAAAGAAATGAAAATTGCCTGGGCACAACTTAACTTTCATATTGGTAATTTTGATGCCAATGCAAATAAAATAATTGAACAAATACAACTAGCAAAATCGAGCAGTGCCGATTTAATAGTTTTTCCAGAATTATCACTTTGCGGATATCCACCATTAGATTTTTTAGAATCAAATCATTTTATTGAAGAATGTATTAAATCAATTGCGCTCATTGCCATTCATTGCGATGGCATTGCTGCAATTATTGGAGCTCCTGCAATCAATAAAAATGAAACAGGCAAAAGACTTTATAATGCCGCCTATTTTATAGAAAATAAAAGAGTTGCAAAAATTATCAAAAAAACATTGCTCCCTAATTATGATGTATTTGACGAGTACAGGTATTTTGAACCAAACAATATTTTTGAAATTATTGAATTTAAAGGGCATAAAATAGCACTAACTATTTGCGAAGATTTATGGGATGAACAAGATGAAACTTTTACACCCTTAAATCATGCCAAAATGTATACCATTAGCCCTATGCAAGAGTTAATGAAACTACATCCAGATTGTATCATTAACATTGCGGCCTCTCCTTTTAGCTTTATACAAAACCAAACTAGAATCAAGGTGCTTCAAAGAAATGCTGTTAAATACAATCTACCATTACTTTATGTAAACCATTGTGGCGCTCAAACCGAGTTGGTTTTTGATGGCGGTTCAACTTTAATCAACAAAAATGGAAAAGTTATAGCGGCTGCTCCATTCTTTAAAGAGGACTTTAAAATTGTTGATTTGTTTGACAATAGTATTGATGCTTTCTCTGCGCCTATAAATCCTTCAAAAAATGAATTGATTTATAATGCGCTGATTTGCGGGATTCGCGATTATTTTGAAAAACAAAATTTCACAAAAGCTATACTAGGATTAAGCGGAGGAATTGACTCTGCGCTCACGCTGGCGCTTGCCGCTGATGCTTTAGGGAAAGACAATGTGATGGCAGTGCTACTTCCCTCAGGTTTTAGTAGCAATCACAGCATTAATGATGCAATTGCATTGGTTAATAATTTAGGCTGTAAACATCAAATATTGCCCATTGAAGATAATTTTCAGTCGGTGCTTAATACGCTTGCACCAAGTTTTGAAGGAACCAACTTTGGTTTGGCAGAAGAAAATATTCAAGCCAGATTAAGAGGAGTTTTATTAATGGCGATGAGCAATAAATTTGGTTATATTTTACTTAACACAAGTAACAAAAGTGAAATGGCCGTGGGCTATGGTACGCTTTACGGCGATATGTGTGGCGGTCTTGCTGTTATTGGCGATGTTTACAAAACCGAGGTATACCAGTTGTGCCAATATATCAATAAGGACAAAGAAATTATACCTTTAAACACCATTACCAAAGCACCTTCAGCCGAACTCAGGCCAAATCAAAAAGATTCAGATTCGCTTCCCGAATATGATATTTTAGATAAAGTATTATTTCAATACATCGAAAACAAGCAATCTGTTGAAGAAATTTGTGCGCTTGGTTATGACCAAAGTTTAGTAAAAAGAATCATCAATTTGGTGAACAAAAATGAATACAAACGTAAACAAGCGGCACCCGTTATTAGGGTTTCACCTAAGGCCTTTGGTATGGGCCGAAGAATGCCAATTGTTGCAAACTATACTTGTTAGCACATGAAAAGTAAAATCTTAATTTGTTTATTATTTGCTTGCCTTATTAATAATGCTGCCGAAGCGCAATCTCAGCTTTATCGCACTGCTATTGGTTTAAATGCAGGCTATAATTATGGCATTACACTCAAGCATTATTTAAATGCTAAAAATATGATTGAAGGAATTGCTAATTTTAACTACGGGCCAGGCTTAACTGTGCTTTATGAGTTTAATAACCGACACCCATTTGATGTAGATGAACTTGATTGGTATTATGGTGCAGGTGCGCATGCAAAATTCATCAACGCAGGCAGAGCAAATGTTTTTTATAATGATTTAGGCACACACATCAATATAGGTTTAGATGCTATTTTGGGATTAGAATATACGCTCAAACAGATACCTCTAAATATTGGTATTAATGCAAAGCCCGAGTTAAATTTTACAGCCGATAATTTGTTGTGGTTTGATGGAGCAATTACAGTTAGATATGTGTTAAAATAAATATAACAAACATCTTAAAGTAAAATAAAGTCGTAAACGTGTTACTAATCTTACTTATTCTGCTTTTTCTATTTGCTTTTTTAAAGTTTCAATTTCATTATTTTTAGCTTGTATAATTTCTTCCTTAGCTTTTAGAAGTTGCTGATATAAATCCTCTTTCGCATTGTCATTTATCGTCTTATAAATTACATTATCACCGTCTCTGCCAGAACTAAAGTCGTTAAGCATTGGCGCTTTAGAATCGCCAAAAAAATTATTAACTGGAATTTCTAATATCTCAGAAATAGAGAGTAATGCTTCTACATTGAGTCGAGTTTCGTTGTTCTCAATTTTTGAGTATGCCTTTTGGCTGATACCTAATTTTTTCGCAATATAATCTTGAGAGTAATTTTTTTTTAGCCTCATTTCTTTTACGCGATCTGCGACCGATTTAAAATTTTTTTCCATTATTTAGGTTCTATGATACAATTTCAAAGGTACTAATTTAGAACAAAAATACAAATTATTCAACAACTTCAGAGTTAGCTTTGTAACATTATTAAAGATAAAATATCGGAAAATTATTCATATGTTACAATTTATGAGCAAATACCTAAGTCCTGCGGAAATTATATATGCTCAAACTTAATTAATCTATTTTATTGATAGGATCCATTTTTAAATGCACTACGCCAGAATTACATACAATACACTTGGTTATCAAAAGCCATCGGGAGCGCAAGGTAAATCAACGGACAAGAAAACATTCGAGGGGTTGCATGGTTTTGGTTGGGAAGAATGGCTGTTTAATCCAATTTTTAGTGATGCCATTTACAGGTATGGATTTATACAAGGGTTTCAAGATTTACCCTATGGCGAATTCCAAAATATATACTTATTAAGCTACGATTTAAGTAAAACACAATGGACACTGAAAGCTCGTTTAGCCAAAGTCGAACACTTAGATGCTGCCGCGGCAGGATTAAAAACACATTATTTTGATAAGGGACTTTGGTCAACAATGAAACAAGGTTTAAATCCGAAACAAATTAAAGAAGCAGAAGCTTTGGTGAAAAATTTTTCAAATATCGTTAATGTGCGGTTCAAACCTGAGAATATTACCCTGTATGATGAAACATTCAATTTGAAATTAAATTACCGTTATGGCCAACTGGTAAAAATGAATGACAAGCTTAAGAGTATCATTAAAACAGCCAAAATAAAATGAAAAAGAAATTTATGTCAAAGAAATTTAAATTTAAAACACCCTTAATTAGCACATTAATCAAAAGTAGCTTAATATTTTGTCTTATCTTCTTGGCAATCGGATGTAACAGCGTGAATGATAAAACAAATTTACAGCTTAAAAAATTAGAAAATAGGTATACAACATTAGAAGTTCAATACAAGGAAATTACTACAAAAAAACCAACTGGAATCGATCCGTACACTACCTTGATAATACACTTAAAAAATCTTTTAAATGATTATCATTCTTATACGGAGAGCTCCCCGGAAGAGGCAAGGAATCAATCATTGAATCTAAATGCAATTACTGAAGATTTAGAAAATAAAATTGATAACTTGATTAATCTGAAACCTATGAGCGAGGAGGATTTACCTGGAATCTATGATAATTTGATAGTAAACTATCAGTTGAGATTCTTTGGTAATGGTGACTTGGTGCTCGTTACATCCATTAATTCAACTATCGTACATATACCAGGGAAATGGATGATGCAGGAAAATAAAATATCCATTTCAGTTCCTGGTTTTGTTGATCAAATTGGAGAACAAATCTTAAAGAGGGATGGGCTATATACCACAAAAGGCAGTAAATCCTGGAAGAAAATCAGTTCTTTCACATTTAAACCTGATATACTAATCGCCACTGAGCGAAACAATGTTTTATATTTTGGCATTCCAAATCCTATAAAAATATCAGTCCCGGGCTACAAGTCAGAACAGCTTATTCCTTATGTAACTGGAGGAAAAATATCTAGGTGTTACAATAAAGATATGTATGATGTTACGCCCGAGAATATGACTGATTTTTCAATCTCCCTGACTGTAAGGCAAGGACAAGAATTAAAAAAAATAGAAAATAACTATCAATTTCGTGTGAGACCATTGCCAGATCCAATTGCTAAAGTTGGGGGTAAAGAATCAGGTGTAATTACTAAAGCCTTGCTATTGGCATCTGGTGGTGTTGCAGCAGTAATGAAGGACTTTGATTTTGATTTAAGAGTTACTGTTGCTTCTTACACAGTTGCATTAAACGTTGGTGGCGAATTTAAAACAGCTTCTGCCACTGGCAATAATTTTACTGGAGAAATAACTACTTTGCTTCAAAAGGTTAAAAACAACGGAAGGGTAATTTTTGAAGACATTAAAGTGAGAATGCCTAACGGTACAGTTAGAACTTTACCTACACTTACACTAAAAGTTAACGGTTAATACAAATCAAAACTACTTGATATGAAAGCCTTGTTCAATAAAACTATTTTAACTGCTATAGTTAGTTTAAATTTAGCAGTTGTATCTTCAAATGTAAATGCCTAGTCTAATATTTTAGATGGTGTTTATGTGAAAGAACATACCATTGAGCGTAGGGTAATTCCATACACTTATTTGAGAGAAGCTGATGTTATGTGGAGTAAAAGAGTTTGGCGTATTATTGATTTACGTGAAAAGTTAAATCATGATATGTATTTTCCAATTGATGTGATTGCAGGTAGAAGAAGTTTGATGCAAGTTATTTGGGATGGCGGCACAAAGGATGGGTCAATTACTGCCTACGGCGATGAAAATGATGGTGATTTTACCACTCAAATTTGTCAGAAATAAAAAATCTTACCAAATATAAAAACCAATACACGAATTAGTTAAATATTTAACCCCAATCAATTTTTCTAATATGATAAAAACTATTCCAAACCGCAGCTTTATCGCAACCATTAAAAATATCAACTTTAGGAATGATATGAGCTATTTTCAAAAAATACTTGTGCTCGTCTCATTCACTTTATTGACGGGTTGTAAAGGTGAAACTAAATTTGCAGATAATCCTATTGAAATACTCATACAAGGCGAATGGGAAGGCAGTGCAAATGGTGGACAGCGCGGAGACCGACTAACAGAGAATTTTAAATTTTATGAAGATGGTACTTTTACACTTTTAAAAGGCGAGCATTATATGGGACAAAATTTTACAGATGATCATACCCATGAGCAAGCCAAAAAGAAAGGAGATGTAAGGAACTATTACATCACAAAGAAAAAAATTAAAAAAAAACAGGAAGGCTCGTATGAGAATGATTATAAAACACACTACGAAGAAGTCTTTGCTAAACCAATGATTGTGGTTATGGAGGATAGTACTCAGGACAGTGATGGTAGTTGGAGAGAAAATCCTATCTTTTATTTCAACGAACATTCATTTGCTCGGGGTATCGCGGGATACATGAGAAAGTCATGTGATTGTGAAATTGGGAACGAAGTAACTCGCGATTGTGACATGTTGTGCGTTATTTACGACACACCTTTCATACACAAAAATTATAAATAATATCTTCGCTTGGCAATATACAGGACCTAAAACAATCTAAAACAGCGGTATAATATTCACAAATTTCAAATGAGCACAAATACTTACAGACTACTAAAGGACATTTTAATTAATCATACAAATAAAGATAACCGATCCACTACGGAACTCTGTGCAACTGAGCTCACATCGGGCAATTTCAGCAAATCGATAGATTTGAGTGAAGAACTAATAAAAAAGGATTTTAATAATTCGGCAGGTTGGGCATTCAAAGCAATATCACAGTCTTATCTCTTTGATTACGATGATAAATTGCATCTGTTAAAGTCTTCAATAATGTCTTTTGAGGAATTTACGAAAAAGTCAACCCTAACGGTTGATGAATATAATTTAATTGAAATTGCTTTTATTACAACCATGCTTAACAGAACAGTTGAACTTGCTCAAATGCGCATTGAGACTGCAAAACAACTCAGAAAACAGGCACTTGCTGAAAAAACAAAAGCTGGATGGTCTAATTTAGGCATTCTTGTTGGAGCATTATCCGGATTCAATAGCAAGTCGGATGCCGGAAAAATTTTAGGATATGGAGGTGTGGTTGCCGGTGCAATTGCAAGTACCAATTTTATGCAAAATTCTGAAATTCTAGAAGAAACATCCAAGGGAGTATTTGGTGTTGCCATTGTTAATATCCTATTTTCCATGAATTTCGCCAAGAGGCTGAATTCACTAACAAATAATGTTGATCCAAGGATAAAGGAAGAGGCAGATCAAGCCATTCACAACTACAATCAGTTATTAAATTTAATTTACAAACAAGTAATTGAAAACCTATTGTTTTATAACGAGGGATTAAAAAATACAAGTCTGATTGATATAAAATATATTAAAAGTATTAAAAACATATTTAATGAGCCAGAAGGCACTCAGTTTATTTACCTCACCAAAAAACTAGGTATTCAAAATTCATCACATGAATTCAGTTTGATTGAGCAACAGATATCTGCAATTCAAAAAATATCTGAATTCCAAATCATGACATCAGCATTTATCTCAATAGTAATTGGTTTTTTAACTGGTTTTTCAACTCTGTATTTGGGTCTTGAGCTTGGTGTTTTTTCCAAGGACTATTTAGGTTTAAAAGTGATTACATTAGGGTTAATACCAATTTTATTTTTTTTGTTGATCAATCCAATTGGAAAGGCCGGTGAGTTTAAGAAGTCTTATAAATTATTGATAAAGAGCTTCAAGAGTATTAGTTCGGCAAAAAATAAATTTCAATTGAAAACATCAATTGAAATTTATTTTATCTATCACTTCTTGTCTTAAATGTAAAAACTATGAATACCAACACACAAATAGATTTTGTCACCTTAGCGTTGAAAGTTAAAAGATTTCAGGAATCTGAAAGTAATTGCAGATTGCAACAACCAACAACTCATGCGCTAACAATTTTCAAATAGGCCTGTTAGACACTATTTCCTAGATGTAAATAGTTCATAAAAAGCATAAGGAAAGATATTGCCATTATTGTTTTATACCGATTATACAAAATAAATAGTCCAATTTTATTGAACTATATTTTGTTATATCTGCATTATACATTGTAAATTTATTAAATAGCTTTGGACTATTTAATAAATACAATTGGTATTACTATCGTGTAAAATTAAGTCGTAAACGTGCTACTGGTCTGTTATTCACCAAATGCTCTTCTACTATTTCATTCACATCTTCAAGCGTAACTTTACCATAATACACGCCCTCTGGATAAACAATAACATTGGGTCCAAATTCACATATATCAAAACATCCAGCCTTTTGGGCGCGCATTTTAATTTGTAACTTTTTTTCTTTAATAGCTTCTTTAAATGCAGCGGTTAATGCCATTCCATGGGTTTCGCCACAACAAACTCTCTGACCTTCGGCTCTTTGGTTTGTGCAAATAAATAGGTGCTTTTCGTATCTTGGTTTTACCTCTTCCATCTTTCTTTTTATTAAATAATTACTTCATCTTTTTTCTCTTTCAGCAAATCCCAATACTCAACTGCCCTTCTAAAGTGCGGTATTACAATGCTCCCTCCTACTATATTAGCAATTGAAAATACTTCAAATATCTCTTCTTCGGTTACTCCTTCATGGTAACATTTTTCAACATGATATTTAATGCAATCATCGCAACGCAATACCATACTTGCCACCAAACCAAGCATTTCCTTAGTTTTTATAGGCAAAGCACCCTCGGCATAGGTATTGGTATCTAAATTAAAAAAACGATTGATTACTTTGTTGTTTTGCCCCAAAATACGTTCATTCATTTTACTTCGGTAAGCATTAAATTCTTCTGGACTCTGCGACATAAAAGGTGTATTAAATAATTAGCGTAATTCTTTTTCGGCCTTTTTAACCACATACATGCTTACAAAAATACTCAATTCATAAAGCAAATATAATGGGAAAGCTACTAATAATTGTGAGGTAACATCTGGCGATGGCGTAATAACTGCGGCAACAATTAAAATAATTACCATGGCATGTTTGCGATAGGTGCGCATAAACTGAGGCGTCATTAATCCTATTTGTGTAAGAAAGTAAATTACTATAGGCAACTCAAACACAATGCCCGATGCAAATGTAATTGTGGTTACCGTAGATACAAATGAATCCATGGCAATCATATTTTTTACATCGGCACTTACTTGATAACTTCCAAGAAAGTTAATGGATAGAGGAACAATAACATAATAACCAAAAAGCACACCTGCAAAAAATAAAAGTGTGCTAAAAAACACCACACCTTTAGAGTACTTTCTTTCTTTTTCATGCAAAGCTGGCTTTATAAAACGCCATATTTCCCATAATACATAGGGCGCGGCTAAAATAAAACCTGCCACAAACGAAACCCAAATATGCATTGTAAATTGCCCAGAAAGTTCTGTATTGATCAATTCAAAAGGTAATTCTCTAATACATAATGCATCACCCATATCGAGGTAATCGCTCAGTAAACAAAGCATGCGATAAGTCCAAAAATCGGGATGCTTAGGCGCAAAAAGAAAATTATCAAATACTATTTCTCTGTAAAAAAATAAAATGATGGCCAAAGTAAGTACTGCAATTACTGCACGCATAAGGTGCCATCTAAGCGCCTCAAGGTGCTCTAAAAATGACATTTCTGCTTTTTCGCTATTGTTCACTGAAATTTATATGATTGAAATTAAGGGTGCTAATTTACACAAAAACCTTTCTAATAGCTAAACCTTAGCTATACCATAAATGGTGATAATTATCATTTAGCCCTAATGCCGCATAATCGCTGCCCGCATTTATAACGTTATTTATTAATATACATGTGGCATTAAACATACTTGCCAAACCTAAATCATTTAAAATAAAGATTGATGTTTCAGATTGTTTTAAACAAGCATACTCAATTAAAAGAGTAAACAAAGTATATCTAAAAAAACACAAGAACAAACATATTAAAGTAAACAAGAACTATAAATTAGTTCAAATTTTGAAGCAATTATAATTTCCACTTTTTCCAGCCCTTATACACAATTTTATGTGGCGATATTTCTTGATGCAAACGGATGGCCTTCATGGAAAAATAAACCGATATTGCCACAGAAGCAAAAGCACCAATTGCTATTTGTGGAAAGTTCTTTTGCATCAGCAAAAAATCATAAAATCCATGCATTAAAATTGCTACAATAAGTCCTTTTATTAAATAAGAAAATCTTTTTTCTCGATTAAATTTTGCCAATCCTGTAAAATATCCCATGGCAATGGCAAAAGTTGCATGTGCAGGCACAGCAGTAAAAGCACGCAACCAGGCTACATCATAAGCATTACTTGCCCTATAAACATACATAAAATTTTCTAAGGTAGCAAAGCCCATGGCTATCATCACCGCATAGGTAATACCATCATAGGGCTCATCAAACTCCGAACGTAAAAATAAATTATACCTTAAAAATAAAAACTTACTTAATTCCTCGGCCAGGCCAACCACAAAAAAGGCATAGGTAAATGTTTCAAACATCGATTCACTAACCTTAAAATTTAAAACTGTCTTCAAAAACATATTTAATCCTATCGCAGGCAAAACGCTTAAACATCCCAAAAAAAATGCTCTAATAAGTAACCTTCGTGGCTCTGGGTCAAGTTTATCTTTCCAAAATATAAATATGGCAATTGCCAAACCAGGACCTAATGTAAGTCCTAATAAATTTCTATCCATTAGCATTTTTATTTTTGCCAAAGTATTAATTTATCTTGGACTTTGAAACAATCCAGTCACACTTAACTTATCTTTGTACTGCATTCAAAGTAAACAAGTAAAATAAAACACAAAATAAACCTCAACTAATGAATAATTATTCCAATAAAGTTAATGGTTTATCAGATTCAGAAGTAATCGCTTCAAGACTGCAAAATGGAAGTAACATAGCGCTGCAAAAGCGGGAAAATCCTGTTCTAAATGGCATAAAAAGTCTTGCCAAAGAACCTATGGTGCTCTTACTTTTGGTTGCTTCAACCATTTACTTTGTAAGCGGTAAAATAGATGATGGTATTTTTTTAGTTTCAGCTATACTCTTAGTTGCAACCATTTCGTTGTACCAAGACAAAAGAAGTAGAAATGCTTTAAATCTGCTTAAAAACTATACACAACCCTCTTGCAAGGTTTATAGAAATGGAAATTTAATAGAAATAAAAAGCGAAGAATTAGTGATTAATGATTGTTTACTATTACAGGAAGGAGAGGCTGTTTCGGCTGATGGAATAGTGATAGAGGCCCATGATTTTTCAGTTAATGAGGCGGTGCTTACAGGTGAATCTTTATCCGTTTTTAAGGCAGAGAAAGACATTGTGCTGCAAGGTTGCAATGTGGTAAGCGGCTCTGCTATCATTAAAATTACGGCTATTGGAGCACAAACCCAAATGGGTAAAATTGGGGCAAGCTTGAGCAATATTCAAGAAGAAAAAACTCCACTCGAACTTCAAATCAACAACTTTGTAAAAAAAATGGTCATTATTGGCCTAGTTGTTTTTTTAATTGTTTGGGGCATAAATTATTTTCAAACTCAGCAACTACTTAACAGCTTTTTAAAAGCACTCACATTGGCTATGAGTATTTTACCAGAAGAAATCCCAGTGGCATTCACCACCTTTATGGCCATTGGCGCTTGGCGATTAATGAAAATGGGCATTATTGTAAAACAAATGAAAACCGTTGAAACATTAGGCAGTGCCACTGTTATTTGTACCGATAAAACTGGAACTATAACTGAAAATAAAATGGCCTTGGCTAAAATTTATTTACTAAAAAAAGATGAATTAATTGATATTAATAATGTGGCTGATTTTGATGTAAAAGAAATCTTAAGTATGGCCATGTGGAGTAGCGAACCTGAACCTTTTGACCCCATGGAAATAGCTTTACATAAAGCTTACCAAAATTATATTGATATTGATGAAAGAAAGCATTATCAGTTTATTCACGAGTATCCACTCGAAGGTAAACCGCCTATGATGACGCATATATTTCAACATAAGGACGGCAGCAAAATAATTGCCGCTAAAGGCGCTCCTGAAGCTATCATCAAAGTGTCTGGGTTAAATGATACTGAAAAAAATCAAATTCATGTTGCACTAACAGCCCTGGCTAAAGATGGATACCGCGTATTGGGTGTTGGGCAGGCAAATTTTAGCGAAAATAAATTCCCAAAAAATCAAGAAGAATTTAAGTTTGAATTTTTAGGCTTGGTTGCATTTTACGACCCTCCAAAGACAAACATTAATGAAGTACTAAACAATTTCTACCAAGCAGGAATCAATGTAAAAATAATTACTGGTGACAATGCTTTAACAACAACTGCCATTGCCAAAAAAATTGATTTTGCTGGACATGAAAAGAGTATTAATGGTGATGAAATTATGAACTTGAGTGAAGCCGAATTGCAAAAAGTGGTGCTGTCAACAAATATGTTTACACGCATGTTTCCAGATGCTAAACTTCGTGTAATAAATGCATTAAAAAATGCCGGGCAAATTGTAGCTATGACGGGTGATGGTGTAAATGATGGCCCTGCGCTTAAAGCTGCACATATTGGTATTGCCATGGGTAAAAAAGGGACCTCTATTGCAAAAGATGCTGCCTCATTAATTTTAGTGGATGATGATCTATCAAAAATGGTGGAGGCCATTGCTATGGGTAGAAAAATATACACCAATTTAAAGAAAGCAATTCAATACATCATTTCAATCCATATTCCTATAATTCTTACGGTATTTATTCCTTTAATACTGGGCTGGATTTATCCAAATATTTTTTCGCCTGTACATGTTATTTTTTTAGAATTAATTATGGGGCCCACTTGTTCCATTATTTATGAAAATGAACCAATGGAAAAAAACACCATGTTATTAAAGCCAAGGGTTTTAGGTAATACTTTTTTCAATTTCAAAGAACTTGGCATCAGCATTATTCAAGGTTTGGCTATTACTTTAGGAACATTGGTGGCTTATCAGTATGGGGTATACAATGGCGCTAACGAAGCACATACCAGAACACTGGTATTTACAACATTAATATCCGCCAACATTTTTCTTACACTCGAAAACAGATCATTTTTTTATTCTATGTTAAATACCCTAAAATATAAAAACAATTTAGTTTTATTAATTATTGCCATTACTACTGTTTTATGTGCTCTATTAATTTATGTTCCTTGGCTTAGTAGTTTTTTTGACTTTGAGGCCTTAAGTTTTAAAGAAGTTGTACTCACAGTTTCTATTGGTTTTGTTGCAGTCATTTGGTTCGAAATAGTAAAATGGGTTCTGCGGAAACAAAAAATAACAGAAATTAAAATAAAATAAAATGTCTTATTTGTTGGGCTTTTTAAAATAAATCAGGATAGTTCATTGATTTTCAACACTTTTTACCAAAACAATATTTTTTAAAAATAAACTTATTTCTCTCAAAAAAAGTGTACTTTTGCGCCCGAAATTAAATAACCTGTGTAATTAAAAACAGAATAAAATCGCATTAAATGACTAAACAAGTAGGTAAAATCACACAAATTATTGGTCCGGTAATTGACGTTAGTTTTGATGCTGAAAACAGCACATTACCCCAAATATTAGACGCTTTGGAAATCACCAAAGAAAATGGTCAAAAAGTAATTTTAGAATGTCAACAACATATTGGTCAAGATACTGTGCGTACAATTGCAATGGACAGTAGTGATGGATTAAGCCGAGGAATGGACGTTCTGGCGCTTGGAGCGCCTATTACTATGCCAACTGGTGATAAAGTAAAAGGACGTTTATTTAATGTAGTTGGCGAGGCTATTGACGGTATTGATACCGTAAGCAACGCCGGAGGATACCCAATTCATCGTCCTTCACCTAAGTTCGAAGATTTATCAACAGCAACGGAAGTTCTTTTTACTGGTATTAAAGTAATCGATTTATTAGAGCCTTATGCTAAAGGTGGTAAAATTGGATTATTTGGTGGTGCTGGTGTAGGTAAAACTGTATTGATCATGGAGTTGGTAAACAACATCGCCAAAGCTTATTCTGGTTTATCAGTATTTGCTGGTGTAGGTGAACGTACGCGTGAAGGAAATGACTTGTTACGTGAGTTTATCGAATCAGATGTTATTAAATATGGTGATGAGTTTAAACACAGCATGGAACAAGGCGGTTGGGACTTATCTAAAGTGGATAAAAATGCATTAAAAGAATCAAAAGCAGCCCTTGTATTTGGTCAGATGAATGAGCCTCCGGGAGCACGTGCGCGTGTAGCCCTTTCTGGTTTAACTATGGCTGAGTATTTTAGAGATGGTGACGATCAAGGTGGTGGACGTGATATCTTATTCTTTATTGATAATATCTTCCGTTTTACTCAAGCTGGTGCTGAGGTATCTGCCTTATTAGGTCGTATGCCTTCTGCAGTAGGTTACCAACCAACACTTTCTACCGAAATGGGTGCCATGCAAGAGCGTATTACATCAACAAAGCGTGGTTCAATTACCTCTGTGCAAGCGGTATACGTGCCTGCAGATGATTTAACCGATCCAGCGCCTGCCACAACATTTGCGCATTTGGATGCTACTACAGTATTAAGTCGTAAAATTGCTGAGTTAGGTATTTATCCTGCAGTAGATCCATTAGATTCTACTTCTCGTATCTTAACACCAGCAGTATTAGGCGATGCACATTACAATACAGCACAACGCGTAAAAGAAATTTTACAACGTTATAAAGAATTACAAGATATTATTGCCATCTTAGGTTTAGATGAACTTTCTGAAGAAGATAAATTGGTAGTGCATCGTGCTAGACGTGTTCAACGTTTCTTATCACAACCTTTCCACGTAGCTGAGCAATTTACAGGTTTAAAAGGGGTACTAGTGCCAATCGAAGAAACCATCAAAGGCTTTAACATGATTATGGATGGCGAAGTGGATCAATATCCAGAAGCAGCATTCAACCTTGTTGGAACCATTGAGGAAGCTATAGAAAAAGGTAAGAAAATAATGGCAGAAGCCAAGTAATATTCGCTTAAATCATAAAATAAAACAGCATGTTTTTAGAAATAATAAGCCCTGATAAAAAGTTGTTTGAAGGCGAAATTAAATCGGTTTCATTACCTGGTAGCGATGGTTCTTTGGGTATACTAAATAACCATGCCCCTATGATTAGCGCTTTAAAAGCTGGCAAGGTAAAAATTACCGACAATGCAGGCACACAAACCTTTACCATTAAAGGCGGTGTGGTTGAAGTTTTAAAAAATAAAGTAATTGTTTTAGCAGAGTAAAAGCTAAACAGAATAAAATTAAACGCCTCAGCATAATTGTTGGGGCGTTTTTTTTAGCATTAATTTATTAAAATGGAGGGCGCGTCCTTCCCTTGTCAGGAAAGGTCGGGCTTTCGCCACTCGCTTTTTTGGCAACACACAAGAAACCCTTCAAAAAGAGCTCAAACAAAGGCTCAATCCCTCGCGCGTAATAATGCACTTAACTTTGTTAAAGTTCCAAACTTTAACAAAGTTTTAAGCCCCAACTCATCTTTTTAAGAAAAAAATTGAAATGATTAAAATGTATGATGCATTTATTTCACTCTACCCCGCTCCTGTCAGCGTCCTAGCTGGTGGTAAAGCGTTATGGTTGGTAATTTAATTTTAATTTAAAATCTATATGATAAGTATTACTTTTCACGAATAAGTAAAAATTAATACTTTAAAGCATTGAGCAATATGAACTGCAAAATGTTGCAGCACAAGCCAAGAAAACGATAGCTATCGTTATGCGGCAGCAGGCGAAATTAAACTTGCTACACTACGAAGCGAAGCGCTAACGATTAAAAACACGACCCACAGCTTTACGTTTAAGAGAAAGATATATCAATCAAATTTAAAATAAAACCCCTCGTTAAATAATATTATTGCAATTTCTGTTGAGCACTTTGCAAAGCCCCTTCCAAGCCAGTCACATTAGTCCCACCCGCCGTTGCAAATGCAGGACTACCGCCACCTCCACCATTAATTTCTTTTGCAGTTTCTTTTACAATAGCAGCAGCACTTAATTTTTTATCATTCACCAAATCATCACTTAAAGCTATAAATAATTGGGCTTTATCATTCATCACCGCACCAAGCGCAATGGCTGTATTCGGTGTTTGCTTCAATTGAAAACATAAATCTTTAATCGCTTCAGCAGAATTTAACTCAATGATGGAGCTAATAAAATTAATGCCATTAACCTGCTCAACATTACTTAACAAATTAGCCTTAATTGCTTTTGCCTTTTCGCGCATCAAAGCTTCTATTTGCTTGGTTAACTTGGTGTTTTCCTCAAGTAAGGCATCAACACTTTTAAGCACATCTTTAGGATTTTTTAATGCTTCTTTTACCAAATTTAGAGTCGCTAAATTTTGATTGAAATATTCTTCAGCCGCATTGGCTGTAATCGCTTCAATTCTTCTGACACCAGCAGCAACAGCACCTTCAGAAACAATTTTAAACAAACCTATTTGCCCCGTGCTTTTTACATGCGTACCACCACACAATTCAATACTATAATTTTTATCGAAAGTAACAACACGAACTACTTCTCCATATTTCTCACCAAACAAAGCCATAGCGCCTGTTTTCCGTGCATCATCAATACTCATCAGCTCAACTTGCAAAGCAATATTTTCTCTAATTTTTTTATTCACCATTTGCTCAATACTCGCTATTTCTTCATTACTAACTTTAGAGAAATGCGAAAAATCGAAACGCAAATTTTTATCATTAACCAATGATCCTTTTTGCTCCACATGCGTTCCTAAAATACTACGCAAAGCAGCATGCATCAAATGTGTAGCGCTGTGATTATTTTCTGTTTCAGCGCGCTCAACTGCATTTACTTGCGCTATAAAAGTTACGCTTAAATCGCTTGGTAATTTATCTGCAAAATGAATGGTAATACCATTTTCTTTTTTGGTATCTGAAATTTCAATTACTTCTTGTTCAATCCCGATAGCTATCGGGATCAATTTACCTTTATCTCCCACCTGACCGCCACTTTCGGCATAAAATGGGGTGCGACTTAACACCAGTTGAAATTGCTCTTTGTTTTTGGCTTTAACTTTACGGTACTTAATTATTTCTGTTTCTGTTTCTAACAAATCGTAACCTACAAAAACCGATTCTGCAGCAGCATCTAAAACAACCCAATCTTCTGTATCAACGGCAGCAGCCGATCTAGAACGATTTTTTTGTTGTGCCATGCATGCCTTAAACTCTTCCATGTTTACACTCAAATTTTGTTCTCTGGCTATCAATTCTGTTAAATCAATAGGAAAACCAAAAGTATCGTATAATTCAAAAGCAAAAGCACCGTCAATCAATAATCCAGAAAGAGATTTTATATGATTGCTAAATCTTACAATTCCATTTCCTAATGTCCTTAAAAAAGCTGTTTCTTCTTCTTTAATTACATTTTCTATGAGACCTTGTTGTGCTTTTAACTCAGTAAAAACATCACCCATTTCACGCACCAATACTGGCACCATGGTATATAAAAAGGGTTCTTTAACTTCTAAAAATGTATAATAATATCTTACTGCCCTACGTAAAATTCTTCTAATTACGTAGCCTGCTTTATTGTTGCTAGGTAGCTGTCCATCAGCAATAGCGAAAGAAATAGTTCTAATATGATCACTCAACACCCTAATCGCAATATCAATCTTTTCATCCTTTCCGTAAGGCTTTCCTGATTGTTGAGCCACATGCTTAATCAATGGTTGAAAAACATCTGTATCATAATTGCTACTTTTACCTTCTATAGCTCTGCACAAGCGTTCAAAACCCATGCCTGTATCTACATGTTGCTTTGGTAATTTTACCAAACTACCATCGGCTCTGCGTTCAAATTCCATAAACACATTATTCCATATTTCAATCACTTGCGGATGATCATTATTTACAAGCGTAGCACCATCAATTTTTTTACGTTCTTCATCACTCCTTAAATCAACATGAATTTCGCTGCAAGGGCCACAAGGACCGGTATCACCCATTTCCCAAAAATTATCTTTTTTGTTGCCATTTAAGATACGTTTAGGATCAATAAATTTTGCCCAGTTGTCAAACGCCTCTTGATCAAATGCTAAGCCTTCATTTCCATCACCTTCAAAAACGGTTACATACAACCTATCTTTATCTAATTTATATACATCTGTTAGTAATTCCCATGCCCATGCTATAGCTTCTTTTTTAAAATAATCGCCAAAGCTCCAATTGCCAAGCATTTCAAACATGGTATGATGATAAGTATCTACACCAACTTCCTCTAAATCATTATGCTTTCCACTTACACGCAAACATTTTTGTGTGTCGGCAACACGAGGAAATTTAATTGGGGCATTTCCTAAAAATAAATCCTTAAAAGGCGCCATGCCACTGTTGTTAAACATAAGTGTAGGATCATTCTTTACCACCATAGGTGCCGATGGTACAATTTCGTGTCCTTTGGATTTAAAAAAATCTAAAAATGTTTGTCTTACTTTACGCGATTCCATAGGTATGTTTAATGCTTTTATGCTATTTATCTTTCTTTTTATTTACTCAATTAACGATCCTAATTTTTGCTAAAAAAACCTTTAAAATTAGGATGCTTTTTAAATAAGGCTTGCAAATTTAGTGTATTTGATTAATTTTGAGTTCTATTTTGCTAACAAACAAGTAAAATATATAAAAAATATGTCTAAAATTAAATTCTATTTCAATACAAAATCACTTACCTACGAAAAGGTACAGCTAAAGTTTTGGGATAGGTTTAAGCGCTTTACAGGCTTTTTAGTTACCGGATTAGCCTTTGCATCGGTAACCATGTTTTTTGCCTATTCTTATTTTGACTCGCCAAAAGAAAAACAATTGAAGCGAGAAATAGAAGCCATGAAATATCAATATGATTTAATTGATAGCCGCTTAAATCAAATGAATTTGGTATTGGCCGATTTAGAAAACCGCGATGACAATGTATATCGTGTAATTTTTGAAGCCGAGCCGATTCCACCTGAAATACGCAATGCAGGCTTTGGTGGTGTTGACCGATATAAAGATTTAGAAGGTTTAAACAATAGTGAATTGCTTATTGAAACTACCCAAAAGTTAGATAAGATTGCAAAAAAAATGTATATCCAAAGTAAGTCGTTTGATGATTTAGTAAAGTTGGCAAATAATAAATCTGTGATGTTAGCAAGTATTCCTGCTATACAGCCCATCAGTAATAAAAATTTAAAGAGTATGACTTCTGGCTTTGGCTATCGTACTCATCCTATTTACAAAACAACACATTTGCATGCTGGAATGGATTTTTCTTCGCCTGTGGGTTCTCCAATTTATGCTACTGGCGATGGTGTTGTTGAAGCAGCAGATAATTTAGCACAGGGCTATGGAAACCATGTGGTTATTAATCATAATTACGGATATAAAACCTTGTACGGGCACATGAGTCGCTTTGCGGTAAGACGCGGACAAAAAGTTAAAAGAGGCGATGTGATTGGATATGTTGGCAGTACAGGAATGAGTACCGCACCACATTTGCATTACGAAGTAATAAAAAACAACAATAAAATTAATCCAATCAACTTCTATTATAACGATTTATCACCTGCTGAATACGAAGCCATGATTGATCAGGCGAGTAAAAACAATCAGTCGTTTGACTAAACAATTAGCTGATTAGCGAATGTAATGATTAGCTAATTAATTTAAATAATTAATCTGTGAATCTGTGGCAAAAAATCCAAAATTTAATTTCACATCACCCAAATCTCAATTTAAAACCTTTATTTTGTATTCAAATAACCATTAGGCTTTGAGCATAGTTAAAAAAACACAGAAAAGAGCGGGTGAATATTTCTTGAAAAAAGAATTTGCAGCTATTGAAAGAAAAAAAGTAGCAGTTAATTTTGAAGAAGCTGAAACCATTGCCCTCATTTTTGATGCCACCAATAAAGATGAATTTGAATTGGTTAAAAAATATATTAAAAAGCTAAAAGAAAATAAACGAAAAGTTAGAGCCATAGGATTTTATGATGGTAAAGAAGAACCCACTTTAATGAGCTCTAAATTAGAATACGATTTTTTTTCGCGCAAACAACTTAAATGGTATCTAAAACCTAATGATCCTATTGTAGAAAATTTTATTTTAGAACCCTTCGATTTGCTCATAAACTTATGCATGAACTTCAAAATGCCTTTGCTTTATGTAACAGCACTTTCAAGAGCTAAATTCAAAGTAGGTAAAGAACATCCTAAATACACTCCTTATTACGATTTGATGCTGAGCGTTGATGAAAATATAGACTTGATGCGTTTTATTCCACTTGCCGAAAAATACTTAAACATGATTCATCCAAAAAAATAACATGCAAAACAAACTTAAAGGAACAGGCGTAGCTATTGTAACCCCATTTTTACAGAATGGAAATATTGATTTTAATGGATTAGAAAATTTGGTTGAACGCCTAATTACACAGGGCATAAATTATATTGTGGTACTTGGCACCACGGGCGAAACAGCCACATTATCAACTTCAGAAAAAAAAGAAGTAATCAATTGCATTAAAAATAAAAATGCGGGCCGTGTTCCTCTTGTAATTGGCATTGGTGGAAACAATACTGTTGAGTTAGTCTATCAATTAGAAAACTTTGATTATGATGGCTTTACTGGGGTGCTTTCCGTATCGCCATATTACAACAAGCCTTCTCAACAAGGAATTATACAACATTATACCATGTTAGCAAAAGCCTCAGCTTTGCCTATCATTTTGTATAATGTACCAGGCCGCACAGGCTCCAACTTAACTGCTCAAACTACCCTGCATTTAGCGCATGAAGTACCTAATATTTGCGGCATAAAAGAAGCATCTGGCAACATGGAGCAAATTATGCAAATCATTAAAAATAAGCCTGATAATTTTATGGTTATTTCTGGCGATGACAACCTTACTTTACCAATAATTGCTGCTGGTGGCTGGGGCGTAATTTCTGTTACAGCCAATGCTTTTACCAAAGATTACGCTCAAATGGTAAATTTATGCTTGCAAGGCAATTTTGAAGAAGCACGTCATTTACATTATAAACTAACTGGTATTACCGATTTGCTTTTTGCAGACGGAAATCCAGGCGGTATAAAAGCTGCGCTAAAAATGTTGAATGTTTGTGGCGATACTGTAAGATTACCTCTGGTAAATGTAAATCAAAATGTTTTTGCTCAATTGGAATTAGCTATTGCTAACTTATAGTTTTGCTAAACAAAATTAAATTTTTCATTGAGTACTTTTTATTCTAGTTAGTGATTTTTAATTTCACTAGAATCATCTTTTAAAAAAACTATTTTCAAAGTTTAAATTACACTTCGTTTCAAAAAGAGCTTTTTCAAGATTGTTTACTGTGTCACTTATGGAATCTAAAAAAATATTTCTTGATTATAAAAGTGCATTGCTTAAAGCGCAAAAGCATTGCGCCTATCAAGAAAGATCGCAACAAGAAATTAGAAATAAACTATTTGAATGGGGATTGCATAGTAATGAGGTTGAAGATGCCATAGTAGAATTGATAGGTGCCAACTTTATAAATGAAGAGCGTTTTGCGATGCAGCTTACACTAGGAAAATTTCGAATAAAACATTGGGGAAAAGTAAAAATTACACAGGCTTTAAAACTGCACAAAATTTCACCATACTGCATTAAAAAAGCCTTACTACAGATACCCGATGATGATTATGAAAAAAGTTTAAAAAAAGTACTTGAAAAAAAAAGAGCAGGTGTTACAGGAAAACTAACACCGCTCAAAGCAAGAAAAATAGCATTATTTGCACAAACTAAAGGCTATGAAAGCAACTTAATTTGGAAATTTTTAAAGATGGATAATTTTGAAGAGTAGCTTTTTAAGCTTGTTCCAAAACTCCTTTTATTTCCTCCATCAGCCACATTGGAGTGCTTGTTGCACCGCAAATTCCAACTTTATCGCCTTGTTTAAACCATTCTAATTTTAGTTCGGTTTGGTTGGAAACAAAATAGGTTTGATCATTTACTTCTTTACAAACATTATATAGCACCTTTCCATTGCTAGATTTGGTTCCAGCAACAAACACCACTTTATCAAATCTGGTGGCAAACTTCCTTAACTCATTATCTCGGTCGGCTACTTGCGTACAAATGGTATCATGTGCGCTAACTTTAATTCCCCTTTCACGAAGGATGTTGGTAATTTCATGAAAACGTTGTTTGCTTTTTGTGGTTTGCGTGTAAATCGTAACTTCTTGAGGCACTTCAGCTTTATTCAAATCATCAACATCTGCAAAAACAACTCCTTTGTTTTGTATTTGTCCCATTAAACCTTCAACCTCTGCATGTCCTTGTTTGCCAAATAAAAATATATTCTCTTTGTTATCGAAAGATTTTCTAATTCTATTTTGAAGTTTAAGTACTACTGGACAGGTAGCATCAATAAGTGTAATATTATTTTCAATGGCTGTTTGATAGGTAGATGGGGGTTCGCCATGTGCACGAATTAGAACATATTCATTTTTAAGGGTAGCAAGTTTTTGGTGATCTATTGTTAGCAAACCCAATTTTTTGAGCCTATTTACCTCTTCATCATTATGTACTATATCGCCTAAGCAATAGAGATATCCTTGTGTCTCCAATATTTCTTCTGCCATTTCTATAGCATACACAACTCCGAAGCAAAATCCTGAGTGACTATCGATCGTAAGATTTAGATTTAACATGGTTTTACTTTTTAATTAATTTAGCTTCATTACAGGCTTCAATTATATTAGTTAATAATATTTTCTCGTCTTTGCTGCAATGGTTACTTGTCATTATTCCATTGGCAAAAACAATATACATTTCACTATTATCTTTGCTAATGAGTGCGCTTTTTAATCCTTTTATCAATATGTTTTTATCATCTACCACATGTTTGCTATATCCTAAATAGGCCGGCATATTGGCTTCCACTGAAAAACGCATATATCTAATTTCAATATTGTTGTCGCTTAATGCTACTGCTTTATTTAGCTTGGTTAGTGCGTTGTTTACATAACTCAATTTTGAAAAAGGATTAAAGCTATGTTTAGCCAAAAGAGCTTCTGTAGCTCCTAAATAGGCATACTGAAGCGTATTAATAGCAGGTTTCAATTTCAACAATTCTTCATATAAATTACTTGCTTTTTTACTGTCTTCAATAGCTAAATTAAATTCCTGTCTCAGTTGTTTTATATCATTCATGTTACTTGCACTCAATAAAGTATTAGTGAGTAAAATAAAAGCAAAATAAAAAAACCTAACCATTTTATATTAAATTTAATGCATGCTTAAAATAGCAGCGCACAATAAGTAAATATTTCCTTAAATCAGGTATTCTAATGCGCTCTGTAAGTATGTTACTGGCCGAAAGTGATTTTATTTTTGCAAACAACGCGTAGTAATATACATAAGCTACATAAACGCCAAACCTTGCACCGTAAGGCAATTTTTTTATACCTTCCAATCCAGCTTCAAAATCTTTTTCAATATCTAGCTCTATTTGTTTCTTTTTTTGCTCATTAAACTTATCTAGCTCAAAACCTGGAAAATAGGCACGGCCTAAAGAGAAGTAATCGGCCTTTAAATCACGTAAAAAGTTTATCTTTTGAAAAGCCGAACCCAAGCGCATTGCTTGAGGCTTTAACTGCTTATAATAATCTTGACTTCCTTCTGTAAAAACGCGCAAACACATCAATCCAACAACTTCTGCAGATCCAAGAATGTAAGTTTCAAAGCTTTGCTGCTCATAATCTTTTTGCTGCAAATCCATTTTCATACTTTTCAAAAACTGAGCAATCAAATCGTGTTCAATGTTATATTCGTTTACCACCAATTGAAAGCTATGCAATATTGGGTTCAAACTTATTTTCTCTTTTATTGCTGTATAAGTATCTTGCTCAAATCGCTCTATTAATTCTTCCTTTTTGTGCTCATGGAATGTATCCACTATTTCATCTGCAAACCTTACAAATCCATATATTCCATATATAGGGTCACGAAACTTTTTATTTAATGACAAAATTCCTAATGAAAAAGAAGTGCTGTAAATCTGTGTGGTTATCTTACTACAATTAAAACTGTTTTGGTTATATAAAGCAATCTGGTCCATTCTAGTTCAATGATAAATTTTTAATAATTTCATCTGCTACAACTTCTCCAGAAATTAGAGAAGGAGGAACACCAGGACCAGGAACAGTTAGCTGCCCGGTGAAATATAAATTACTCAGCTTCTTACTTTTTATACTTGGTTTTAAAATCGCAGTTTGATTTAATGTATTGGCCAAACCATAAGCATTCCCTTTAAAAGAGTTATAATCGGCAATAAAATCGTTGTGGGCGTAACTTTTTTTATAGATAATGTGCGGTAATATTATTTGCCCCGTTAAATGCTCCAAACGTTTTATCACCATGTTAAAATATTTTTCACGCGTAGCATCTGTATCTTCAATGCCAGGAGCTACCGGTATTAATATAAATAAATTCTCCTTTCCCACAGGTGCAACAGAAGCATCGGTTATTGAAGGACAACAAGCATAAAACAATGGCTTTGTAGGCCATTGTGGTTCATCATATATTTCTATTGCATGTTGACCAAAATCTTCATCAAAAAACAAATTATGATGCAACAAACCTTCTATTTTTTTATCAATACCTAAATAAAACAATAGAGATGATGGAGCCATTGTGCGCTTATCCCAGTAGGTTGCTGTATAATTTCTATGTTTTATATCAAGTATTTCTTGATCTACATGGTGATAGTCGGCACCTGCAATAACCACATCGCAACTATAGTTTTTGTTCGATGTTTTTACGTGGGTAACAATTCCTGATTGGGTTTCAAAGCCCGTAACATTTTGATCGCAATTAATTTCAACTCCCAAGGAAGAAGCTAAATCAACCATTCCTTCAACTATCTTGTGCATGCCTCCCATAGGATACCAAGTTCCTAGTTGCATATCGGCATAATTCATTAAACTATATAAAGATGGAGTGTCTTGTGGTTTGGCCCCTAAAAAAAGAACCGGAAACTCAAGAAGACTGATAATTTTGGGATTTTTAAAATATTTTCTAACGTGCTTAGAGTGTGATGTAAACAAGTCTAATTTTAATAGGCCTTTAAAGAAATCAACGCTCATAAATTCGGTAAAACTTAATCCAGGCTTGTATACCAAATCATTCATGCCAACTTGGTACTTTATTGACGCTTCTTTTAAGAATAGTTTCAACTTGCTACCTGCCCCGGTTTCAATAGACTCGAGGAAAGCTGCAAGATCTTCCACTTCGGAAGGAATGTTCCACTTTTCTGTTGTGCTAAAAATTACCTGATATGAAGGATTTAAGCGAACTAAATCGTAATATTCATCAACTTTTTTACCAAACTGAGCAAAAAATCTTTCAAACACATCAGGCATCCAATACCAACTTGGCCCCATATCAAATAAAAATCCATCGGCTTCAAATTTTCTTGCCCTTCCACCTGCTGTTGAATTTTTTTCTAAAACAGTAACTTCATGACCATTTTTGGCCATAAAACAAGCCGCAGAGAGGCCTGCAAAGCCAGAACCTATCACGACTACCTTTTTTTTGTGCATGTTAATCAATTAATAAATGGCCTAAACGACAAATTTAGCTATTTATCTGAAATCTTTCAACTCATTCATTAATTGTTTTCTTGCCAAAAATATTCTACTCTTAACAGTGCCAATTGGCAAATCGAATCTATCGGCAATTTCTTTATACTTATAGCCTTCAAAAAACATCTGAAAAGGCACTTTTAAATCTTCGCTAAGACCATCTATTGACTTATTGATATCCTTGATTGATATTTGAGATACAGGCGAGGACACTCCACTATTTTGTGGAATGTTCATAAAATACAAATCTTTTGTATTGTCTATGATCTGATTTACTTTAACCGACCTTCTATAGTTGTTTATAAAGGTATTTTTCATGATGGTGTATAACCAAGCTTTTAAATTGGTTGCATCGGTAAACTTATCTTTATAAACTATTGCCTTTACTAAGGTATCTTGTAACAAATCTTTTGCATCTTCTGAATTTGAAGTAAGACTCAAGGCGAAATATCCTAAAGCAGATTTGAAATTTAAAACTTGGTTGTTGAATTCTATTGTTGACATGCCTTTTTTATTTTGTGGAACAAATGTACGTTTATTTTAAACAAAATGAAAAACATCTTAACACTTTTTGTGTTTTTGTTTAACTTTTATGCTTATTCTTTAAACATTATATAGGCAATATCCTGTGTACTAACATAATAACAAAAGCAACTTTATCTCAAATTACGCCCTATCAATCAGCAATCCACCAAATTTTTAATCATACTGTGAAATCATCAACTACATTGAAGTAAAGTAAAAGCGAGCTATTTCGAAATTAAACCGATGCTAAATAAGCAATGGCCCAAATTTGTTTTATACCGATAAGGTTTTTGTAATAGTCCAATGAATTGAACTATTACAGCCACTCTATCGACATCATACAATAAACAGCTTGGACTAATTTTACCTAAGTAATACCAATTGCATTTATTTTGTAGTCCAACTAAAAAAATAAATATGCAATGGTTAATGCCGATACTACTTGAATTAGTACAATAAGGCCATGCCTCAATTAGACTAAATTGAAAGTGTAATCGGTATAACTTTATTACTGCATTTGTGCCAAACATCTTTCCGATCGGCTTTTAGCAATGTAAGATTTTAAATTACTGGAATAATTTATAAATCACATTGATACTGTATAAACAATAACAGCAAATGCGAATATAAATTACAGCATAATCCATCTAATTAAAAACCAATGGTAATTAGTAATAAACTAATTGAAATGAATAAAACCTAATAAATAAAGCGAGTCTGCAAGAGGCTGCTAAGCTACATGACTCAATAATTCTTTTGGCGAATTAAACAATTTTACCTTGGATGGAAGTTTTATATCAGTATTTGAAAATTGATAACCTGAAACTAATATTTTTTGTTGTGGAAAATCATTACAAAGCTGTTCAATGTAACTTTCTACACTCATGTCGCTAAGTGAGCAAGTAATTACAGTTATAAGATAAGTTGGTTCGTGCAAATCGCAAACCATTTTAATATCAGCGTAAGGCACAGACTGGCCTAAATAAATAGTTTTAAGTCCTTTCTTTTTTAAAACCAAATTAGCAAATAATAAATTTGTCTCATGCAATTCATTTTCTGGCAAATAAAGCAGACATTTTGAAATATCTGGACCACTAACAGTGTCTATACCATCTATTGAAGCAATTAACTTTTGTCGGACTAAATTTGAAATAAAATGTTCTTGAGCAGGATTTATTGAATTGGTAAGCCACAGTACTCCAACTTTTACCATAAAGGGATGCAGAATTTCTAGAAAAGTTCTCTCGAATCCCGAACGTTGAATGTTTGATGATAGAAACTTTTCAAATCTATCTTCATCCATTTCTGCCATGGCTATGATAAGGTTATCAATTTGTACATTAGCGTCAAAATTATTAGCCGTAATTTCTAACACCGATGCACTAATTTCTTCCTTCTGCATTTTAGAAATCTTTGAAATCTTGTATCCCGAATTGTTAAGAATACCAATGTTTAGTAAAGATTTTAAATCCTCATCATCATAATTTCTTATATTGGTATCTGTCCTATTGGGGCTTATAATGTTATAACGCTGTTCCCAAATTCTAATAGTATGGGCCTTAATTCCTGAGATGCGCTCTAAATCTTTTATTGAATAAGTCGACACTGTAATGTAGTATTAATAGTTTTCGGTGGTTCAAAAAATAAAAACACAATTATTGCGATTTTGTTTAAACTTAGTTAAAATAAATTAATCATTTTAAATAAATCATCGAGTTCAACAAAAACAAAAGGCCCTAATTATATAATAACTAGGACCTTTTAATTAGAGTATATAAATGCTATTCTTTTCCTCCTTTGCCACCGCTTTGCTCATTTTGCGAAGTTGCAGCAGCCATAGCACCAAGATCACGATCAAAGAAATAAATCCCCCCTTTATCCGCACCAATTAATTTTAACTTATCCTGTACATTGCGCGCAAGTGCTTCCTCTTCTATTTGCTCAGACACATACCATTGTAAAAAATTATGTGTTGTGTAATCCTTTTCCTGTAAACAAATATCAACAAGCTTGTTAATTTCGTTGGAGACATATATTTCGTGTTTTAAAATTTGTTCAAACACTACATTTAATGTTTTAAAATCCTTGTCTGGTTGTTTTAAAGCTGGAATCAAAGCATGGCCGCCTCTTTCATTTACAAACTTTAGCAACTTAATCATATGAAAGCGCTCTTCATCGGAATGCTTAAATAAGAAAGCAGCTACACCATTAAAGCTTTTTGTTTCTGCCCATGAAGCCATTGACAAATACAACTGCGAGGATGCAGCTTCTAACTCAATTTGCTTATTAATGGCTGTTTCGATTTTTTTAGATAGCATGATAGTTGATTTTAATTTTATTCAAATTTATTTGATTATTGTATTTGTTGCAAAAAAATAAAAAATATTTTAAAGTAAAGTTCCTTTTAAAAATAATAAGGCAAAGGTAAAATAAATAACAAGTCCTGTTACATCTACCAGTGTAGCTACAAAAGGCGCCGAAGAAGTGGCAGGGTCTGCACCTAGCTTTTTAAGTGCGATTGGCAACATACTACCCATTAAGGTACCCCACATTACAATTCCCAACAAAGAGAAACTAACTGTAGCGGCAATTCCAAACCAATGTATGCCATAAACATTGGTAAAATAATTCCACATACCTATTCTTATAAAACCAATAATAGCCAATATTAAACCAAGAGCAAATCCGGACACAATTTCTCTTTTAAGCACTCTCCACCAATCATTAATTGTTATTTCACCTAGAGCCATGGCTCTTATAATGAGCGTTGCAGCCTGCGATCCGGAATTTCCTCCACTACTTACAATAAGTGGTACAAATAGTGCTAACACCACTGCTTTTGCTATTTCATCTTCAAAATAAGCCATGGCGCTAGCTGTTAAAAGTTCTCCAAAAAATAAAACGATGAGCCAAACTGCCCTTTTCCTAATCATCAAGGGAATTGGCACATCCATGTATGGTTCTTCCAAGGCTTCAACACCACCTAGCTTTTGAATATCCTCCGTATCCTCCTGTTTTGATAAACGCAAAACATCGTCCATGGTAACAATACCTAATAACAAACCGTTTTTGTCAATTACGGGGAGTGCCACACGATTGTTTTTACTAAAAACGTTAATAGCCAATTCCTCATCATCTAATACCGATAGTGCCGTATATCTACCATCAATAATCTCTTCTAATCTTGTGTGAGGATCTGCAATTAAAATTTCTCTAACTTTGATATCATCAACTAAAATTCCTTTATCATCTATTATATAAATTACATTCAGCGTTTCAGAATTTTCGCCATATTTTCTGATATAGCTAAGTACATCACTAATTGTCCAATTTGCTTGAACAGCAATATAATCGGGTGTCATTAAACGGCCAATAGAATTCTCTGGATATCCTAACAAGTGGAGTGCTACACTTCTTTCGCTCAATGTAAGTAGCTTTAAATGCTTGTTCAGCATTTCATTATCGAGCTCTTGAAATAAAGCGGTTCTCTTATCAGGACTCATGTCATTAATAATGAGTGTAACCAATTTATTAGGCAATAAATCTAGGAGTGCTATTTGGAAATTGATGTCTAAAAGTTCATATGCCGTAAATGCAAGGTCACGATCAATCGCTTTAAATACTAGCAATAAATTTTCCTCCTCTAAATGATTGAGTAAATCCGCAATTTCTTCAGCACCATAATCCGAAAGAAAGTCTTTCAACCCCTTTTTATCTTTGGCATCTAGAAAAGCTTTTATTTCGGATGTATGCAACATTAAATAAGTTATAATTTAAATGAAAAAAATTTATGTGCTGTGAAACTAAAAACACCAATAGTAACAGCCGAAACGGCTCTAGAAATTGTTGCATACCAGTTTAACTGCGCAGTTAAAAACCACATGAAATAATAATTGCAAATTAAAACAATAATGGCAACCATAATAAACCGAAGCAATTGCCATCTTGTTTTTGCTTCCGATTGATTAAACACGAAAAACTTTGTAATTAAAAAATTTGTAATGAGACCACAACCAAAGCCACATATAAGCGCTAAAGTTGGCGCTTTTAGCACCATCATTCCGAATAAATTGTGATGCTGTTGATGCAATATTTTATTAAAAACAATCCAAAATACCAAAACATCAACTACTGTAGCAGTAGCAGCAGCAAAAAAATATCGCACAACGCGCTGCTGCCACAAACTATCAATAACAGTTAACCACCAATTAAAATCTGAGAGTTTTAATTGTGAAATCAAAGCGGCAGTTTGCTTTGCGGTAGGTTTATTAGTCTTATATGAAGTAATCTTATTCATCTTTAAAATACAATTATAAGTATTGACTTTTCATTAAATAATTTTGAACATAATCGTCAATACCATCTTCTAAGGAATAAAAATTAGAAGAATATCCTATTTTTTTTAATTTCGACATACTAGCCTGTGTAAAATATTGGTATGTATCTCTTATATCGGCTGGGATATCAACAAATTCAACATTTAGGGATTTGTTCATAGATTTAAACGTTTGCTCAGCTAACGATTTAAATGTACGCGCCTTACCTGTACCTAAATTGTAAATTCCACTATGTTTACGCAAGTGCATCAAAAAATAACAAACCTCAACAACATCTTTCACATATACAAAATCACGCAACTGCTCGCCATCAGCAAATTCTTTTTTATGACTTCTAAAAAGTTTCATGCTGCCAGTATTTTTTATTTGATGATAAGCATGAAATATTACGGAAGCCATACGACCCTTATGATACTCGTTTGGACCATAAACATTAAAGAATTTTAAACCTGCCCAAAAAAGTGGTTTTTCTGTTTGAAGCAAAGCCCATTTATCAAATTCATTTTTAGATTCACCATAAGGATTTAAAGGGCGTAAGTCATTGATCTTGGCATCATCATCTTCATAACCAAACTCACCAGCACCATAGGTAGCTGCAGATGAAGCGTAAACCAAAGGGATGTTGAAGTTTACACAAGCTTGCCAAATTGTTTTGCTGTAGTTTAAATTCAACTCATCAAAAACTTTTGCATCAAATTCTGTAGTATCTGTTCGTGCTCCTAGGTGAAAGATGAACTCCACTTGTTGTTGATTGCGTTTTAACCATTCAAAAAAAACGTCTCTTTCTACAAGCATTCGGTACTTTTTATCCTCCCAATTTGCTCTTTTTACCGTTATCGAAAAATCATCTACCAATACCAAATCGGTAAAGCCATTTGCGTTTAACTTAGCTATTAAGCAACTTGAAATAAAACCAGCAGCACCTGTAACTACTATCATATTATTTTTTTAGGTGCACAAAGCTAAATAAAATTGAAATAGAATGTAATCGAAATAATATGATGTAATTTAATTAATACATTCTAACCAATTATTGACTATCAAGTAGTTTTTTTATTTTATGTTTTGTATGAGTAATCAAGTATTTATTACTTTAAAACTTCTATTTATTAGTATTTATACAGTTGCCAATTAAATTAACAAATCAACATGTCATAATGATTTTTTTTATAC
>CAIKXD010000067.1 GCA_903831265.1 uncultured Bacteroidota bacterium | reverse complement strand
TTATTAAAAATGGATTACAATTATCCTGAAACGCTGCAGTCGGTTAATGTAAACGAAAACGAAAAGGAATATCAAATTGAATATTTGGTGCCCGGCTTTAAAAAAGAAGAAATTAAAGTTGCTTTAGAGCAAAATGTATTGACAGTGAAAGCTGAGAAAAAAACAGAAACAACTGAAGAACAAAAGCGTTACACAAGAAAAGAATTTAGCTTTAGTTCATTTAAACGCTCTTTTACTTTGCCCGAAAATATTGATGCAGAGCAAATGCAAGCAAAACATGAGCATGGAATTTTAAGTATTACAATTCCTAAAAAAGTGGAACAAAAGAAAAGCACTCTGAAAGAGATTGAAATTATTTAACCTATTGACTAAAAAGCTGGCCATTTTGGTCAGCTTTTTTTATGTAAAAAACTTTTAAACAATAAATTGGTAGCAAAAGCATTTCAGTATTTAAAAACTTACATAATGAATAGCTATTTTTGATAGACTATTTATTGTAACATAATGAAACCTGAAAGACCTTTAATATTAGTAACGAATGATGATGGTGTACACGCGCCAGGCATCAGAGCCTTGATAGAAGTAATGAAAACCAAAGGCGATGTGTTGGTAATTGCACCAGACAAACCACAATCGGGCATGGGACATGCCATTACGATTAATTCTACTTTGCGCATCAATAAATTAAAAGAAGAGGAAGGTTACTCAGAATACAGCTGCAGCGGCACACCAGTAGATTGCGTAAAAATTGCTGTCAATAAATTATTACCCCGAAAGCCAGATTTATGTGTTTCTGGCGTTAATCATGGTTCAAATTCATCTATCAATGTAATTTATAGTGGCACCATGTCGGCAGCCGTTGAAGGTTGTATTGAATCTATCCCTTCCATTGGTTTTTCATTATGCAGCTACTCGGTAGACGCTAATTTTGATGCCTGTAAAAAAATTGCCGACCGTGTGGTAGATAAAATTTTAGCCAATAGTTTGCCCGAAGGAGTTTGCTTAAATGTAAATATACCCAATATTGAATACGATAAACTCAACGGAATTAAAATTTGTCGTCAAGCAAAAGCCAACTGGGAGGAAGAATTAGATGAACGTAAAGATCCCATGGGGAACTCCTATTTTTGGCTCACTGGCGTATTTAAAAATTATGATAGCGGCATAGATACTGATGAATGGGCATTGGCAAACCAATGGGTGAGTGTAGTACCTGTGCATATAGATTTTACAGCGCATCACACAATCCCCTTCCTTAAAAAAATGGAATTGTAAAATGATAATATCGCCACAACAACTTCGAAAACTTGATGCCTTTTGGGTTGGATTTTTAATTGGATTAATTGCTCCTGTTATTGTATTTTTTGCCTATTACAAGTTAAATTACGATTTCATTCAATTCAATAGCTTTGTTGCTGATGCCTTTATGAAAAGCGTTTTTGCTCCCTTATTAAGTTTGTGTGTAATCATTAACTTAGGTTTGTTTTATTTATTTTATTGGAAATATTTGAATTACGCTGCACGCGGTGTAATTGGCGCTACTTTTGTTTACGCATTCATTGTATTTATTATTAAAAT
>CAIKXD010000066.1 GCA_903831265.1 uncultured Bacteroidota bacterium | reverse complement strand
TTTTTTTTATTTAAATACTTGAAATTACTTGACAGTAATTTCTGTTTCCTTTTTCAGTTGTAAATTTAAGCATTTTCAAGTAAATTTTTTCAATCAGCTAATTCGCTAATCAGCTAATTAGCTAATTGATTTTTTTATTTAAATACTTGAAATTACTTGCAGTAATTTCTGTTTCCTTTTTCAGTTGTAAATTTAAGCATTTTCAATTAAATTTTTTTCATCAGCTAATTCGCTAATCAGCTAATTAGCTAATTTTCCGAGTAGTCCTCTGCTCTATTCTTTTCTCGTACTTTTCTCCTTTAAAGATACGGTGCACATAAATGCCTGGCGTGTGAATAAAATTTGGATCCAGTTCACCAACTTCTACTAGCTCTTCGACCTCAGCCACTGTAACTTTTCCACCAATGGCCATGGCATGATTAAAGTTCATTGCTGTTTGGCGAAACACTAGATTTCCTGCTGTGTCGCCTTTCCAAGCTTTTACCAATGCAAAATCGGCTTCAAAAGCATACTCTAATAAATATTCTTTTTCGATTCCATTAAAAGTAAATTTACGACTTTCTTTACCGATAGCTACTTCGGTACCAACCCCGGCAGGTGTGTAAATAGCCGGCATACCATAGCCAGCAGCCATACAGCGAGTTGCTAAGGTGCCTTGTGGCACTAAATCTACTTCTAACTCACCACTCAGCATTTGGCGCTCAAACTCAGCATTTTCGCCTACATAAGACGATATCATTTTTTTAATTTGTTTATTTTGAAGTAATAATCCTAATCCAAAATCATCTACACCGGCATTATTGCTTATACAAGTTAAATTTTTAATTCCTTTATTTACAAGGGCTGCAATTAGATTTTCGGGAATGCCGCACAATCCAAATCCGCCCACCATTAATGTCATACCATCTTGAATACCATCAATGGCTTCGTGTACATTTTTTACAGTTTTATTGATCATAATTCTTGTTCTATTAAATTAAAAATCTTCACCAAACTCTATGCTTTCGCCTTGTTCTTTGTCTTCATTATACTTGGTGCAATCGAGTTCTATTTTTAGGTCTAAACCTTCGGGTTTTTCGAAATCGTTTTGTGTAACTTTTAAAGATTTATCGGCATATACTTTTTTCATGTACAAACCCCAAATTGGCAAAGCCATAGAAGCACCTTGTCCTAAATCTGTGCTTCTAAAATGCGCACTTCTATCTTCGCAACCAACCCAAACTCCGCTTACTAAATCGGGAGTAATACCCATAAACCAGCCATCACTATTATTTTGAGTGGTACCAGTTTTACCTGCAATTGGCGCGGTTAAGCCATATCTAAATCTTAAGCGAAGCCCTGTTCCATGATCAACTACACCTTTCATTAAATTGAGCGTAAGGTAGGCAGTTTCTTTACTGATGGCTTCTACCCTGCGTGGCATAAAGTCCTCGAGTACATTCCCATTTTTATCTTCTATACGAGTAATAAAAGTGGGTTCTACCCAAACGCCCTGATTGGCGAAAGTGCTATTTGCGCCTACCATTTCGTATACAGATATATCGGCAGTGCCTAAGCATAAAGAAGGCACAGCTTCTAAATCGCTTTCGATACCTAACTTACGCGCTAAATCAACTACAGCTTGGGGGCCAAACTGTTTCATTACGTAAGCAGTGATTGAGTTTACAGAAAGTGCTAATCCTTTTTTAAGGGTCATCATACCACCGTATTTAGCATCAGAGTTTTTTGGGCTCCAGGTTCCACCTTCGGGTAAATCAAACGTTACAGGTATGTTTGGCACTTGATAGCAAGGACTCCATTGCTCCTGCATGGCTAAAGTATACACAAAAGGTTTAAAGGTTGAACCTACCTGGCGTTTTCCTTGTCGAACATGATCGTATTTAAAATTGCGGTAATTAATACCTCCAACCCATGCACGAATATAACCTGTGCTTGGCTCCATGCTCATAAAACCTGTTTGCAAAAAATACTTACAATAGCGCATGCTATCCCAAGGTGTAATAATGGTATCGAATTCACCTTTCCAAGAAAAAAGTTTAGTTTCTACTTTTTTCATGAAAGTAGCTTTTATTTCGGCCTCGCTCAAGCCTCTTTCTTTAAGCACTCTGTAGCGTTCGCTGCGCTTCATGGCTTGTGTCATTAGTTTTTGTACTTCCGCCTCACTCATATTATAAAAAGGAGCATTTTTTTTGCCTTTCCAATGTGCAAAGAATTTTCCCTGCAACTCGCCAAGCCATTCTTGCACTGCTTCTTCGGCATAGCGCTGCATTTTACTATTGATGGTGGTATAAATTTTTAAGCCATCTTTATATAAATTGTAATTGCTGCCATCAGGCTTTTTGTGCTCTTTGCACCACTTTTTCATGTAGTCGCGCAGGTATTCTCTAAAATAAGTGGCAATACCTTCATTTTGATCTTCGGAAGTAAATTTAATTTTTAGCGGAATTTTTTTATACTTTTCGCATTGCGCCTCGGTAATATACTTGTACTTTGCCATTTGGTTAAGTACCACATTTCTTCTGTTTTGGGCGTTTTCATACTTTCTTTTAGGGTTAAATAACGAAGGATTTTTAGCCATGCCCACTAACATAGCCGCTTGCTCAATTTTAAGAGAGTCCGGTGTGGTATCAAAATAAATACGTGCTGCAGATTTAATGCCCACCGCGTTGTTAATAAAATCGAATTTGTTAAGATACATTGCAATGATTTCATTTTTGGTATAATTTCTTTCGAGTTTTACCGCAATAATCCATTCTTTGAATTTACGTAATACTAATTCCACTTTATTCAAATTTTCGCGAGGGAAAAGCATTTTAGCCAATTGTTGGGTTATGGTGCTTCCACCTCCGCTACTTTCGCGACCACTTAAAGCACCACTCACTGCTCGACCTAAGGCTCTAACATCAACGCCACTATGGGTGTAAAAGCGCGCATCTTCGGTGGCAATTAGGGCGTTTACCACATTGGGTGATATTTGGTTAAACGACACATTAGTTCTGTTTTCGATATAATATTTACCGATTACTTTTTGATCGGAAGAAATAATTTCTGATGCCAAGTTGCTTCTTGGATTTTCTAGTTCTTCAAGCGAAGGGAGATCGGCAAAAACAGTGAGATATAGAATAAAACTTGTAAGTATAACAATTGGCGTTAATGCAATTATCCAAAGCCATTTTATTTTATTGTTTCCCGATTTTGCCATAAGAAATTTAGTGGAAACAAAAGTATTAAAAAATTAAGGTAAAAACTGTTGATTTTTAAACTATTAACTAATTAAAAAAAATGGGTTTAATTTGATCACATTTTTGGATATGAAGAGCGTGTTTTTAGCCTATTGTTTTGTGCAATTGAGTATTATGAGATGCAGTTGGTGATTAGTGAGGCACGAGTTTAGTTATAGTGAGGCACGAGTCTGAAGACTCGCGCCAGAAAGTACGAGCCTAAAAAGATGCAGTTAGTTATAGTGAGGGAGGCACGAGTCTGAAGACTCCCGCCAGAATAACTCGCGCCAGAAAGTGTCTGAAAAGATGCAGTTGGTGATTAGTGAGGCACGAGTTTAAATAGATGCAGTTGGTGATTAGTGAGGTGCAGTTAGTTATAGTGAGGCACGAGTCTGAAGAGATGCAGTTGGTGATTAGTGAGGCGCGAGTCTGAAGACC
>CAIKXD010000065.1 GCA_903831265.1 uncultured Bacteroidota bacterium | reverse complement strand
TTATCTATTGAAGTAAACAAAGAAATGAGTGATGATTTGTTTAAAAAACCCGAAATTAAAAATTAAAAATTAAATATTATTTTTATTCAATCCTCCTTTACTATGCGTAAATTTTTCTTATTGTTTTGCTTGAGCGCTTCTGTTTTTACATTTGCTCAAAACCAATTAGATGCTAAGCTTTTTGGCGATATCAGAGCAAGGCATATAGGTCCAACGGTTATGAGTGGGCGGGTTGCTTGTTTAGATGGCGTAAATAAAAAACAAGGTATTTTATATATTGGCACTGCAGGCGGTGGAATTTGGAAAACATTAGATTTTGGGGTAACCTACAAATCAGTTTTTGAGAAACACAATCAAAGTATTGGTGCTATTTGTATTGATCAAGCGCATCCTGATACCATTTGGGCTGGTACCGGAGAACCATGGACAAGAAATAGTGTATCAATTGGTGACGGTATTTATAAAAGCACCGATGGTGGTGAAAATTGGAAAAAAATGGGGCTTGAAAAAACGGAAAGAATTAGTAAGATTTTTATACACCCAAAAGATAATAATATTGTTTATGCAGCCGCTCCTGGTGCATTGTGGAGCGATAGCGAAGAAAGAGGTTTATACAAAACAACGGATGGTGGAACAACTTGGAAAAAGATACTATATATCAATCCACAAACTGGGATTTCAGATTTAGCAGTAGATCCTACAAATCCAGAAATTATATATGCTTCGGCATGGGAGTTTAGAAGAAAAGCTTATTCGTTTAATTCTGGTGGAAAAAATGGAGCTATTTATAAATCTGTTGATGGAGGTACTACCTGGAAAAAATTAAGCAACGGCATGCCCACAGGGAATATTGGTCGTATAGATTTAGCTGTTTCTCCTGCCGATGCAAATGTTGTTTATGCCACTATTGAGTCGAAAGAAACAGCCATGTATCGCAGTAATGATAAAGGTGAAACTTGGACCAAGACAGGAACACATAATTATATTATTGAAAGGCCATTTTATTTTGCTAAATTGATTGCCGATCCTAAAGATCCTAATCGAATATACAGAGCAGGCTTAACCATGCTTGTAAGCACCGATGGAGGAAAATCTTTCACTCCTTTTAGAGGCGCTGCACATGGCGATTATCATGACGTTTGGATCAATCCTAACAATACCGAAAATATTGTGGTTGGAACCGATGGTGGTGTTTATACGAGTTATGATAGAGGTTCACATTTTTTGCAACATAAAAACTTACCTGTTGGTCAGTTTTATCATGTAGCTTTTGATAATGAAGAAAACTATAATGTTTATGGAGGTTTGCAAGACAATGGTTCATGGATGGGTCCTTCAAGAACGTTGACAGGAAGTATCAATAACAGAAACTGGAGCACTGTAGGTTGGGGAGATGGCTTTTGGGTGGTGCCCGATCCGGCTGATAATAATTTTGTTTACAGTGAATCGCAAGGTGGAGAATTACAACGTTATAATAAAACAACCAAAACTGCAAAAAGTATAAAGCCATTGGAAATGGCAGGTCAGCCTAGGTATAGATATAATTGGAATACGCCAATTTGCACAAGTCCAACCAATAAAAACAAACTTTACTATGCTGCTCAATATTTGTTTGTTTCTAGTAATAAAGGAGATTCATGGGAAAAAATTTCGCCAGATTTAACTACTAATGATCCTGCAAAACAAAAGCAAGAGGATAGTGGTGGTTTAACTTTTGATAATAGCAGTGCTGAAAATCACTGCACCATTTATACCATAGCTGAATCTCCATTAAACGAGAAAGTAATTTGGGTGGGTACTGATGATGGGAATATACAATTGACAAAAGATGGTGGAAAAACCTGGTCCAACTTGGTAAAAAACATTAAAGAATTGCCAGCATTTTCGTGGGTTAGCACCATTGAGGCAAGTAAATTTATTGAAGGTACTGCCTATGTTACATTTGATAATCATACGCAGGGCGATATGAATGCCTATGTATATAAAACTACCGACTTTGGGTTAACATGGACACGTATGGGAGCCAGCACTATTAAAGGTTATTGCCATGTTGTAAAAGAAGACTATAAAAATAAAAACTTGCTTTTTGTGGGTTCAGAATTTGGCTTGTTTGTGAGTTTAGATGGTGGCATAAATTGGGCGCAATTAGATCATAATAACAATGTACCAAATGTTGCGGTTAGAGATATTGCCATTCATCCTACTGCTAATGATTTAATATTAGCTACGCATGGCAGAGGCATTATGATTATTGATGACATTACACCGATTAGATTGCTCACCGATGAGGTTATTAATAAGAAATTTTATGCATTTCCTTTGAAGCCCTACTATTATCCGGAATTTGGTTTTGATGCCATTAGTTTTGGAGATGATGAAGCTGGTTTTGTAAATCCCAAATCAGGGTTTATGCTTACCTATTATTTACAAAAGAAGCACATGAATGGTGATTTTTATGTAGAGGTTTTAGATGAAAATAAACAATTTATTAGTTCTAAAATTGCAACTAAACGAAAGGGAATAAATATGTTGGAGATTGATTTGCAAATTAAAGCACCCAAAATGCCTACAGGTCCTTCGCCTGCTTATGCTGGGTTTTATGGTGCGCCATTAAAGGCGGGCAATTATCAATTAAAAGTGGTTAAGGAAACAGACACTACTTTTATTCCATTCACAATTATACATAATCCAAAAAGCCAGCATAGTGCTTCCGATAAAGAGGCACGACACGAATTGATGATGAAATTACATCAACAATGCAATGATTTTACCTACACGGTAAATAGTCATGTTGAATTAAGAGACAAGCTAAAGGCCTTAGAGAAAGAATTTGCCACTAACGAAAAAGTAAAAAAAATGTTAGCGGAATATGCCGATAAGATAGAAGCACAGCGTAAATTAGTAGTTAGCAGCAAAGAAGGATTGATTAATGATGGCAATAGTTATTTGCGTGATAAATTGAGTAATGTATATATTCAGGTAGTGAGTTATGATGGCAAACCAAGTGCTACGCAATTCGAAAAATCTGCGTCTTTTGAAAAGGATATCAATGATAATCTTAAGGCTTACACGGCCATTGATGCAAAATATTTGGCAACTATAAACGGGGCATTAAAGGCTGCGGGTAAAGCTGAGCTTGGGATAATGAGCAGGGCTGATTTTGATAAGATGAAGTAAAAGGACTTGTAATTTTTTTTAATAAATGTACTTCCCTATTTATCTAATACCGATTACACTTTCAATTTAGTCCAATTGCGGCATGGCCTTATTGTACTAATTTTATGTAGTATCGGCATTAACCATTGTATATTTATTTTTTTAGTTGGACTAAAAAATAAATGCAATTGGTATAAATTCCGCATTAGAAATCTACTCAACTTTATTTCACTTGTCCCGATAGATCGGGACAAGCAATTACTCCTATTTTAAATTTCAAAATAGCTTGCTATTCTTTCAATGCAAAACATTCTGTGAGCACTTAATATTATTGCAATATTTTGTTGACCAACTATCCTTGATGCATAATCTGAGTCAAAAATACTGCTCAGCTTTAGTCTAATACTTTTTGAATATTGCGCTTATAAATAAAATAAATAACAATACCCGATACAGCAGTTAACAAACCCAATAGGCTCTCTTTCATGTTAGATAAAAATCCAAAGTACATTAGCCAGCCCGTTATCAACAAAAACAAAATTGGAACAATTGGATAGCCCCAGGTTTTATAGGGTCTATGCCAATTAGGATGTTTGATGCGCATGATAATTATGCCAGCAACAGCTAAAAACGTAAATAAATTAAGTGTAAACGAAATATAAATAACCACTTGTGAAAAAGAAGCCGACAAAATAAAAAACAAACTAATGAAGCACTGCGTGACAATGGCAATAGCTGGGATGCCCTTTGAAGTAGTTTTACTAAACACTTTAAATATTTGGTGATCTTTACCCATGCTTTGGGTTACTCTTGGTCCTGCGATAATCATAGCACTTATGGTAGAAATAAGTAAAAAAGCAATGATTGTACTCATTATTTTTCCACCCGCCAATCCAAATATATGTTTTGCAGCTGTACCAGCAATATCAACAACAGGCCCATTTTCATTGCTCATTTCAAATAATGGTGTTACATACAAAAATACAAAATTAATAGCGACGTATAATAGGGTTACCAAAATGGTTCCATACAATAAAGATTTAGGCAAGTTACGCTGTGGTTGATCCATGTCCGAAGCAATATAACCAGCTGCATTCCATCCTGAATATGCCAGCGAGACAAAAAAGAAGGAAGTAGCGAATGAAGCACTAGATAATTCATTCATCACCTCGGGTTGATAGCTAAAACTTATATCACCACTTGGTGTACTTAAAAGTCCAAAAACAATAATTACTAAGACCGCCACTACTTTAAAACTAGTGGTATAGTTTTGAAATTGACTTCCTGCTTTTAAACTATTTGCGTGAATTAAACTAATAATTATTACCACAAAGGCTGCCAAATAAAGTGGATTGATAGACTCAAAAGCGCCATGCGCATACGCTCCTAGTGCCATTGCAGCTGCTGCAACAGGCGCTGCAAAACCAACAGTAATGGATATCCATCCTGCAGCAAATCCTATGGCCGGATGATAGATTTTACTTAAGTAATTGTATTCACCACCCGATTGAGGAAACATACTTCCTAGCTCTCCATAACAAAGTGCGCCCGTAAAAGCTACAATGCCACCTGTTATCCAAAGTAACATAATGGTAAATCCACTGTGCAAACCTGCCACTTGAAATCCTAAGCTAGTGAAAACACCAGTACCAACCATGTTGGCTACAACTATTGCTGTGGCTGTAAACAAACCTATTTTTTGTTTCATAACAGATTTATTGCTTAGGATTTGGTTTTAAATGCCCCTCTTCTAGTTTGATTAGGGCTTTTTTTAAACTACTTTCGATGATAGCTATTGGTTCAATTTTTTTGTTTGCGTATTGAAATGAAATAAAATATTTTTTATTTTCAATACCGCATTTTGCCATTAAGCCATGCTTGTTTATTCGGTATACTTCGCGCATTCTCCTTTTGGTTAAATTGCGATCATGTGCATGTTTAAAAAAGTGCTTGGGCGATGAAAACATTATCATTACAGGGAATTCTGTAGTGTATGAATGTAACATAAAGGTAATTTTCAAAGGATAAATTCTAAAAGACGTACCTTCTTTATAGAGCTGCTCTATCCATTTTTTGCTGCATAATCTTTCAGCTTTGGAAAGTGAATTCTTCATTCCCGCTTTTGGCTGAAACTCAGTTTTACTTACCTTTATTAACCGATGTAATATATTGCTCTAATGCCATTGTCATGCTTGGAGCAAGCGGATTAGGAGCTTTGATATCAACAAATAAACCGGCATCTTCTACTGCCTTTGCTGTAGTAGCGCCAAAGGCTGCAATGCGTGTTAAATTTTGCTTGAAGTCTGGGAAATTTTGAAACAATGACTTTACTCCTGCAGGACTAAAGAACACAATTACATCGTAATTAACATTTGCCAAATCACTTAAATCGCTACAAACAGTTTTATAAATAACAGCCTTAGCGTACCTAATTTTTGCTTTTTCAAGTAATTCAGCACCCTCTACATTGGCAATATCGGTGCATGGTAATAAAAACTTATCGTCTTTATGCTTTTTGATTACATCCATCATATCGGCAAAGGTTTGCTTGCCATGAAAAATTTTACGTTTGCGAAAAATCACATATTTCTGTAAATAGTATGCTGTTGACTCCGAAATACAAAAGTATTTCATTGTTTCTGGAACAGTTATACGCATTTCTTGGCACATTCTAAAATAGTGATCAGCAGCATTTCTACTTGTAAAAATAACTGCGCTATAGTCTAAAATATTAATTCTATCGCGTCTAAAATCTGTAGCTGCAATACCCTCTACATGAATAAACTCTCTAAAATCAACTTTTATGTTGCATTTTTTTGCTAAATCGAAATAAGGCGATTTTTCGCTCTCTGGCTTAGGCTGCGTTACTAATATGCTTTTAACTTTATTTCTAGGTGTTGGAGGCGCAGTGCTAACATTTACCGGCTCAGCAATTACAGCTTCTTCTTCAACTGCTTTAGTTTTTGTAGCCTTTGTTTTTTTTGGTGAAGCAATCGCAACTTTTTTAGTATCTTCTGTTTTTATAGGACTAGCCTTTTTAGTTTTTGCAATAACCACTTTTTTGGTAGCTTCTACTTTTTTAGGAGTATCCTTTTTAGGCGCTTCAACTTTTTTAGCTACAACCTTTTTAGCAGCAACCTTTTTGGGTGCTACAGCCGTTTTAGTAGCAGCCTTTTTTACTACAACCTTAGCAGATTTTGGATTTTCGGCTTTTGTTTTAACAGCGGCTTTCTTAGAAGCCGTTTTTGTGATTTTTTTCTGAGTGCCTTTTTTGGCAACCAATATATTTTTAGACTTCAATTTTCGTTTTTAATTAATTAAATTAATACTGAACAGATATATCGGTAAAAATTTACCTAACAATTAATTTTACAATAATTATCAATGGTAAAATTTCAAGGGTGCAAAGATATAAAAAAATATAAACAGGAGAATAGGTATTCATGTTTGCTATTCCAACACTCTTTATCATCCTAATAACAAATCCAATGATTAAAGAAAAAAAGCCAAGATAAATGATAACTTCTTTTTGAATATGAATACTGTAATTAAGCAGAATGCAAAATATTATAAGCAATAAGCCAAGTACTTGCAATATTATAAATTGATTGAAAATATACTCATCTGTTTCTTTGTAAACTTTAAAAATATAACCGCCTAGCTTATTTAAAAGTAATTTTAGAAAATAAAAACTAAAACAACCAATTAAAATCACTGCAAATTTTTGAAAACCGTTAAGACCCATTAAACTCTGATGAAAATGGTTGGTTACTAGGTAAAAAAACAAAGAAAGGGAAATAAAAAACACAAAAGTTAGCACTACCGAAGTGCTTTGCGAAAGCGCATTTTCATCTCTAATTATTTGATTACTGAACCTTTTGCTAATAATGGCATTGAGAAATAATGTAAACTTTTTCTGATAAAAAACCCTTAAAATGGCGATTAAAAAAAGTGTTAGTAAAAGAATTAAAAACATCCAATTTTGATGCACATTGGCTTTTATGTTTTCTCCTTTGCTCGAAGGCTTTAATAAATGATTGCTAAAAATACTTTTTGTAAATACTTGCCTTCCTATTTGCGTTGTATCTGTTGCGTTTTCGCTTATGATTAATGTTAAACCTTTAGGAATGGTGTCTATTTCTAAAACAACTTTCCGCATTTCTGCTCTTAATGAATCTCTATTTAATGTACAACGATACGGTATTGTAAATAATTGCTTTTCTGCAGTGCTTACTGATGCTATTGAATCTTTTTCAACAACAGAAGCATTATTGATTTCTTCAATAACATTGCGCTTCACATCTATTTTACGGCCCGAATTAACTTCATTATTCAAAACTATTTTGGTAGTGTTGTTTTTATTTGAAGTAGAATCTAAATTATTAAACTGAGGATGTATGAACACTGGCGTAAAAATAGTGTGCAAATTTAGTGATATTTTTTGCGCATCATATTTTCTTAATAGAAATAGATGTAAAATTTTAAATATATAGTTTAATTTCGCGGGCTCATTCCATTATTAACTAACAGCGGTTAAATAAAATTATGTTACGAACACACACTTGCGGAGAACTTAGAATAAATCATATTAATGAAGTTGTAACCCTTAGCGGCTGGGTGCAAGGCGTGCGCGATAAAGGTTCATTATTGTGGATTGATTTGCGCGACCGTTATGGAATTACACAAATTACTGTTGAGACAGAGAACGCTTCACCCGAAATTATCGATATGGCAAGAAGTTTAGGTCGCGAATTTGTAATTAGCGTTACAGGTAAAGTGGTTGAACGCTATTCTAAATCAGACAAGCTTGATACTGGTGATATTGAAATTAATCCAAGTGGGCTTATATTGCTCAATGCAGCTATCACACCTCCTTTCACTATTGAAGATGAAACTGATGGTGGCGATGAGTTAAGAATGAAATACAGATATCTTGATTTACGAAGAAATCCAGTTCGTAAAAACCTAGAATTGCGCCACAGATTAGCGATTGAAACACGTAATTTTTTAGAAGTAGAAACCCCTGTTTTAATTAAGTCAACGCCCGAAGGAGCGCGTGATTTTGTGGTGCCTTCGCGCATGAACCAAGGCGAGTTTTATGCTTTGCCACAATCGCCACAAACATTTAAGCAATTATTAATGGTGGGTGGTTTCGATCGTTATTATCAAATCGTAAAATGCTTTCGCGATGAAGATTTACGTGCAGATCGCCAACCCGAATTTACACAAATAGATTGCGAAATGGCCTTTGTAGAGCAAGAAGACATTTTAAATACTTTCGAAGGTTTAGTGCGTCATTTATTTAAATCGGTGAAAGGTGTTGATATTCCTGAGTTGACAAGAATGACCTATGCCGATGCTATGAAATATTATGGCAATGACAAGCCAGATATTCGTTTCGAAATGAAGCTTACGGAGTTGAATGATTTAGTTAAAAACATAGGTTTTAAAGTGTTTGATGACGCTCAATTGGTAGTGGGTATTTGTGCCAAAGGAGCTGCCGACTATACGCGCAAGCAATTAGATGAATTGACAGATTTTGTAAAACGCCCGCAAATTGGCGCTACAGGTTTAGTTTACGCCCGTTATAATGCAGATGGAACCATTAAATCATCGGTAGATAAATTTTACAATGAAGCAGAATTAGCAAAATGGGCAGCTGCCATGAATGCGCAGCCTGGCGATTTAATTTTAATTTTAGCCGGTGATGAAAACAAAACCCGCAAAGCCATGTCCGAGTTACGTTTAGAGATGGGCAACCGTTTAGGCTTAAGAGATAAAAATAAATTCGCTTGTCATTGGGTCATTGATTTTCCTTTGTTAGAATGGAGCGAAGAAACTGCACGTTGGCATGCCATGCATCATCCTTTTACCTCACCAAAGCCAGAGGATATCGCGTTGTTAGAAGTTAATCCTGGTGCCGTGCGTGCCAATGCTTATGATATGGTAATCAACGGTGTTGAAGTAGGAGGTGGCTCCATCAGAATTTTTAATAAAGAACTGCAAGCTAAAATGTTTGGTTTACTTGGTTTTAGTAAAGAAGAAGCGCAAGATCAATTTGGATTTTTAATGAATGCCTTCGAATTTGGTGCACCTCCACATGGTGGTATCGCTTTCGGTTTCGATCGTTTATGCTCATTATTTGGCGGTGCCGAAGTAATCAGAGATTTTATTGCTTTCCCTAAAAATAATTCAGGTAGAGATGTGATGATTGATAGCCCATCGGTAATTGCACAAGCGCAATTGAATGAGTTAGGGATTGGGTTGAAGAAGTAAAAACATAGTTGATTGATATATTGCCACAGATTCACAGATTTTTAAACGCAAAGAGCGCAAAGCAGGCGCAGAGTGTGCAGAAAGATCAATCTACTCACAATTGCACATTTTCAAATTAAAAATTGCACATTGATAAATTTTACCCTTTAGCTAATCCGCTAATCATTCATCAGCTAATTAAACATTGCCACAGATTCACAGATCTTTAAACGCAAAGAGCGCAAAGCAGGCGCAGAGTGCGCAGAAAGATCAATCTACTCACAATTGCACATTTTCAAATTAAAAAT
>CAIKXD010000064.1 GCA_903831265.1 uncultured Bacteroidota bacterium | reverse complement strand
CGGATTGGTATCGGGCAAGGCATAGCCTTCGGCCTGCTCAAATTTAAAAGTGCTCAAACTGATGAGCTCGTGTTTGCCGCCTTTCCAAAACAATGGGTTGCTGATTGTTTTTAAATTAATCACTTCTTCAACCGAAATAAAAGGTCGTAATATTTTAATATAGTCTATCTCAAAACCTTCTAATTGTTGTAACTCATATACCGATTGAAAAGCCCCATATCTTTCACGATGCGCAAGCAGTGTATTGATCTTTTCGGGACTCATCAAAGGCAGTCGCGTTAAGGTTGCTGCATCTGCTTTGTTAATATTAATGGGCTGCTTCGCCAATACCTCTATTTGATCATACAAGTCGGTATAGTCGGCCAAGCCTTCGGTATTTTCAATGTACTTTTCAATTAGATCCCTGTAATCATCTTCTGTTTGTCCCTTTGTAGACAAGCACCACCAACAACAACTAAACAGGATAATTTTATTTACCAATTGCATAGACAAATGTTGTTTGAGAACTGATACCAAGCATGGGATGTATGGTAGAAGCAAAGTCAATTTTTATTTTTTTATGATTAAACCCCGCACCAATACTAAACTGTGGTTGTATACGAGAAAAGCCCAAACGCAAATGCACATACTCTTTAGGGGCGTAATCGATGCCCAATTTTAGATTGGGTTGAAACGCATTCACTTTCTCGATTTGTAAATACGACTTTACTTGTGCATTTACTTTGTAATGCAGACCTGCCGAATAAACCGTTTGCAAACGTTCATCGCTGTAGCTATTTAATTTCGTTCTGGTAGGATTAAAAACTTTGAAGGCCAGCATTATTTTTTCATTCACCTTGGCCGCAATGTTTGCATCAACTACAAAATTATTTTGATGCCCATAATTCGCAATTTTAAAAACATTGTATTGTCCTCCCAAGCCCAAACTAAAACGCTTGTTAAAAGCATGGGCTACCGAAAAGTGCAAGCCCTGTTCTGTGTAATTTGAATTCCCATAATTGAAGAAACCAAAACCATAACCAAAGGTCTTGATGGGAATAACAGCTGAAGCATTGATTTGATTGAGATTTCTAACACCATAATAATTTGCAGCAGTAAATGCCACCCCTGGTTTTTCTAACCATGGCATTAGGGCACTGTGATTCGATGAACTGTGGTAATTGGGCAACAAACTGATACCTCCGAGTGCGGCAGATTCGGCTCCTACTGCCGAAAAATAACCAATAGCTTTTAGGGTCGCGCCCTTTAATACCAAGAGCACAACAAGTGTGTGTGTTTTCAATCAACCAAATTTAGAAATTGGTTTTATGAAGTCAAAACAAAAAAAGAAAATTATTTTTTTAGCGCATTAACCATTTGGATAAAAATGAATTATCCTTATTCTTCTCAACCAATTTATAAGCCACTTTTGGACTTTTTGTAGCAATTAATTCTATAACACGTAAAATGCCTGCCCTCGAAATGGTGACTAAAAAATTCGGTCCACCAATATTTTTAGCTACCTCCTCCCAACTGGTTTTAAGTCTCAAATTATTAATTGCAATCAGTTCATCGCCTGCTTGCAAACCGGCTGCAACCGCAGGAGAATTGGCTTCCGTCGATTTAATTAATAAACGCTCGCCTTTTGTTTCTGTATTGATGCCAGTATAAGTTAAGGCATCTGACGACTTGCTTTCTAAATCGCATT
>CAIKXD010000063.1 GCA_903831265.1 uncultured Bacteroidota bacterium | reverse complement strand
CCTTGTAAATACTGGAAAGTATTTTTAATTTGGGTGTCCCGTTTTTTTAATGATGTATATAAGGAAAAAGAAAAATAGTTCTGGAAGCCTTTCTGTACAGGTGATACAGAAGATTGATGGCAAATATAAAGTGGTGAAAACCCTTGGTTGCGCCACCACGCAGCACGAGATTGAAAAACTCGTTCATAAGGCGAAACATGAGATTTTAAAACTTCAAGCACAGCCCCAATTATTTGTCAGTGAAAACGATATCGTTGTAGATCAGGCCTTTTCACTGCTAGATAATACGAGTATCCAAACAGTTGGCCCTGAGATTGTATTCGGGAAAATATATGATTATATCGGGTTTAATACAATCAAAGAGGACTTATTCAGACACCTTGTTATTGCCCGATTAGCTTTTCCATTAAGCAAACTTAAAACCACAGAATATTTATATCGTTTTCAAGGAACGTATATCAAAATAGATGCGATTTATCGATTCTTAGACAAGCTAAACGATAAATTAAAGGATCAAGTAGAACAAATTTCCTTCGAGCATACTAAAAGGGTTTTAAATGGAAATATAAGTGTTGTGTTTTATGACATGACAACATTATATTTTGAGGCTAGTGATGAAGATGATTTGCGAAAGACTGGATTTAGTAAAGACGGAAAACACCAATCACCTCAAATATTCATCGGTTTATTGGTAGGCATGGGAGGTTATGCCATCGGATATGATATTTTTGAAGGAAACACTTATGAAGGTCACACATTACTGCCATTTTTGAAAAAAGTCAGTGAGAAATTTAATTTGAACAAACCTATAGTAGTTGCTGATGCCGGACTTCTGTCAAACGACAATATATTGGCATTAGAGCAAAATGGTTACGAATATATACTTGGAGCAAGAATCAAAAATGAATCCGAACTAATCAAAAAGCAGATATTATCGGTTCAATTTATCAATGGTGGGGTCAAAAGTTTTAAAAAGAACAAAACTACTCGTCTTATCATAAATTACTCGGATACCAGGGCGAGGAAGGATGCCTACAACAGAAATCGTGGCCTGATGCGTTTAGAAAAACAAATTAAGCGGGGTAGATTAACTAAATCGAACATAAACAATAGAGGTTATAACAAATACCTAAAATTAGAAGGTGAAATAAACATAACTGTTGATTATGAAAAGTATAATACCGATAGTCATTGGGATGGATTAAAAGGCTATGTTACCAATACTCATTTGAAGGATATTGATGTAATAGAAAACTATAAAAATCTATGGCAAATCGAAAAAGCATTTAGAATGTCTAAAACAGACTTGCGTATAAGGCCTATTTACCATCGGCTTAGAAACAGAATAGAGGCACATATATGTGTTTCATTTGCAGCATATAGCGTTTATAAAGAACTTGAGAGGGTGCTTAAAAAAGAAAAATCAAATTTATCCTTAAATAAAGCTTCTGAAATAACACACAATATGTATCAAATAACATACACCTTGCCTGAATCAAAACATACAAAATCGAAACTCTTAAAAATGGACAGCGACCAGTCTGAACTGTATCAAATAATCAATAAAAATTTTTAGGGTGTCCCAACGCTGAAAACAGGAGGAGTTGTTAAAGGGAAATGTGTCTGGTTTTATTAAGCCCAAATCAAATATCGTCAAAAAGTCTTCATTATTTTCTGCCCCAAGTTCTATAAAGGCGTCGTTATTTACATTGATTACCTCTCCAAGGTTTAATTTGTTTGGAAAGCTTCCTGCAAT
>CAIKXD010000062.1 GCA_903831265.1 uncultured Bacteroidota bacterium | reverse complement strand
TTTTCAAAGGTAAAACAAATAGCTTAACATTGCGCCAATGAATCATTTGAAAATAATTTATATCTCTTATGATGGTATGACTGACCCTCTCGGTCAATCTCAGGTGCTGCCTTATTTAATAGGGCTCTCTAAATTTAATTTTGAAATCCACCTTATAAGTTTCGAAAAAAAAGAAAAACACCAGACAAAGAAAGGCGATATTGATAAGTTAATTGAAAACACTTCAATTATTTGGCATCCCATACAATATCATCAACAACCGCCAATTTTATCTACCTTATATGATTTGTGGCTGTTAAAGAAGAAAGCATTAAAAATAATTGAGCAAAATAAGATTGTTTTAATTCATTGTAGAAGTTACATTTCTTCTTTGCTAGGTTTATATTTAAAGAGAAGTAAAGGTATTCCCTTTCTTTTTGATATGCGTGGTTTTTGGGCAGACGAGCGCATTGATGGCAATATTTGGAACATAAAAAACCCTATTTTTAGGTTTGTTTACCAGTTTTTTAAACAAAAAGAAAAAGAATTTATCTGCGAAAGCGACTATATTGTTAGTTTAACAGCCAACGCAAAGAATGAAATTGAAACTTGGAATTATAAAAGTAATATAAGTTCTAAAATTAAAGTTATTCCATGCTGTGCCGATTTAAATCACTTTTCAATTAATAACTTAAACATAAATGCACTTAATAAGTGGCCTTTAAAGTTGGGGTTTTCTGATACTGATTTTGTGATTAGCTATGTTGGCTCTTTGGGCACATGGTACATGATTGAAGAAATGATGGAATTATTTAAAGTTGCTCAAGAAAAAATTGCTCATTGCAAATTTTTAATTATTACAGCCGACAATCCTGCTATAGCTATAAATGCAGCAAAAAAAAACAATATTGATGAAAACGATATTGTAATTAAAAAAGCAGATAGAAGTGAAGTTCCATATCTAATCGCTTTAAGTAAATTTTCGATATTCTTTATCAAACCATCCTATTCTAAAAAAGCTTCATCACCTACTAAACTTGCCGAAATATTAGGTATGGGCGTGCCCGTAATATGTAATTCTAATGTAGGCGATGTGGAGAAAATAGTTGCCGAAGGGCAAGTTGGTTTTATATTAAACGACTTTAATAAAAAACAATATGAAATGGTTATTGAAAAAATGCTTGCGTTTTTACCAGCAGATACAAAAAGGATTTCAAACTATGCCATAAAATATGCTTCACTAAATGATGGTGTTCAGCGTTATCATGAAGTTTACAACTCTATTTTACAAACTACAAATGATGATAAGATTCGCCTTTAATAATGGTAAATGCACGATACAGTTGCTCTGTAAAAAAAAGTCGAACCATTTGATGCGAAAAAGTAAGTCGAGATAAGGATACTTTTAAGTTACCCTTTGCATACAATTCTTCAGAAAAACCATAGGCACCACCAATAATAAAAACAAGATTTTTAGTTGATTTAATTTGATGGTTATTGATAAATTTAGAAAATGTTACAGAATCGTATTCCACACCTTTATCATCCAATAAAACTACAAAGTCGCTGTTATTAAGCGCCGATAAAATTAAATTTGACTCGGCTTTTTTTATGGCCTCCACATTTCCTGCCGAAAGCACTGATTTTGGGGAGTTAATTGTAATAAGCTCAAAATTGCAGTAATGTTTTAATCTGTTTTGATATTCATTTATTCCTTCAATTAAATAGGATTGTGCTGTTTTGCCAACTTGAATGAGCGTAATTTTCATAAACCAATTTTATATCAATACCTGAAATCTATCTTTTAAAAAATCAAAAGTAGAATTATTAAAACAAATTGCATCAATTTAGAATTTCGATTTTAATTCTACCACAAAATATACATAATCTTACAATATATATGCAAATCAAGATTCTTGGCTTAGTTTTTGATTAATGCAAATACAAATTCCTAAATAAATGAAAAAGTTTATAATTACGCTCGTGTTAGGTTTTTCCGTCTTTACTATTTTGATGGCTGACATTTACACAGATATTAATTCATCAATGAAAAGTGGCAACTATAAAACCATAGCAAGCTACTTCAACACATCAGTTGAGCTCAATATTCCGGGCGCAGACGGCTTATACAGCAAAGCCCAAGCAGAACTATTAATGAAAGAGTTTTTTACTAAAAATACGCCTAAAAACTTTGCTGTAAAACACGATGGAGTTTCACAAGATGGGTCAAAATATAGCATTGGTACTTTAGAAACCATTAGCGGCAGCTACAGAACCTATTATTACCTAAAAAACAATAGCGGTACCTTTTTAATTAAAGAGCTAAGAATAGAAAAAGATAAATAATTTACTTTTTTTATTGTATGAACAACTACATCGAAACATTTATAAAACAAGCTTTAAAGGAAGACATTGGTGCTGGTGATTTTACATCTCTGGCTTGTATTGATCCTGATAAAAACGCTCAAGCTCAATTGATTGTTAAAGAATCCGGTATTTTATCGGGCATTGAAATAGCATTGTCTGTTTTTGCATTAGTTGATAAAAACTTAGCCGTTGATAGTTTAACAAATTCTGGAACGTCCATTAATAAAGGTGAAATTTTATTAACTGTAAGTGGAAAAGCACAGTCTATACTTCAGGCAGAACGTTTAGTGTTAAATATAATGCAGCGTATGTCTGGTATTGCCACTTTAACCTATCAAACCGCACAATTAATTGCGCATACAAAATGCAAATTGCTAGACACACGCAAAACAACGCCTGGATTTCGTTTTTTCGAAAAACTAGCGGTTATTCATGGAGGTGGTGTAAACCACAGAATTGGACTGTTTGATATGATTATGATAAAAGACAATCACATTGACTATGCTGGTGGTATTAAAAACGCTTTAGAGCGCACATACAGCTATCAACACAAAAATAATCTTAACCTTAAAGTAGAAATTGAAACAAGAAATTTACAAGAGGTAAAGGAGGTTTTAAAAAGTGGGTTTAAAGTTGATAGAATAATGTTGGATAATTACAGCCCACAGAATTTAGTGGAGGCTATAAAATTAATAGATGGCTATTGTGAAACAGAAGCATCGGGCGGAATTGACTCGAGCACCATTAAAGTATATGCCGAAACAGGGGTTGATTATATTTCCATGGGCGCTTTAACCCATTCATACAAAAGTTTAGACTTAAGTTTAAAAGCCTTTTAGTATGACCAACTTTGTTGCCAAAAGGATTGAAAAAATTAAAAAAAGTAAATTATTTACCCTTACTATAAACACAAGTAAAAGAATTATTTTGCCCGGATTTGAGGGTGTTCCTCTTTACTATGTTATTGTATTTTTTATTAAAGGTTTACAAAACTCAGCATTGGGCAATCAGGCTGCCTCTCTATCATTTCGATTCTTTTTGGCCATTTTCCCGGGGCTTATTTTCATTATTACGCTTATCCCCTATATTCCAATAAACAATTTTCAGGATCTTTTATTGAATTTATTAAAAGATTTAATGCCACATGAAGCTTTTCAGGCAACACAAGAAACTTTTTTAGATTTAATTAATAACAAACAAGGCGGTTTACTTTCCTTCGGTTTTATTTTTGCACTTTATTTAGCAACCGATGGCGTTTATGCCATGATGAGTGGTTTCAACGAAAGTGTACATATTGTTGAAAAAAGATCTGCAATAAGAATAAGATTGATTTCAATTATGTTGGTAGGCATTATTACCATGCTACTAACTTTATCAACTGCGCTCATTGTTTTTAGTGGCTGGTTTTTTGGCTATCTCGAATTTCATAAAATAATAAATGATGACATCACGCTTTATGCATTATTATTAGGAAAATGGATAATTCTGTTAGGTTTACTTTTTACTGCAATTTCTTTCCTTTACTATTTAGGGCCAAGTGGTAATGTAAAATATAGATTTATTTCTGCGGGTAGCTCTCTTGCCACTGTTTTTATTATAATTGTTTCATCGGGCTTTGCTTTTTATGTGAATAATTTTGCCAGTTACAACAAACTTTATGGATCAATTGGAACTATAATCGTTGTAATGCTGTTTATCAATTTTAATGTATTTGTAATTTTATTGGGATACGAATTAAATAGCAGTATATACCTTGCTAAGCAGAATCGCATAGCTTACAAACAAAATTTAACAAGCTTAAATCTATAACAAACTTACTTTTACATCACAAAAAAACAACATGAAAAAAATATTTTTTATTTTAACATTAGCTGCAATGAGTTTTGCGGCATGTAACGAGGAATCGAAAGAGGTAAATACTTTGGCAGACAGCTTAAGTAATGTTAATGAAGGATTAAAAATGGTGGTAAACGAAAAGGACTCAAGTATAGAATCTTTTATTGTCGCTTTTAATGAAATTCAAGAAAATTTGACAGAGGTGAAAGCCAAACAAAAAATGATTTCTAACAATTCTAGCGATGCAGAATTAAAGAAAAATATGAAAGAACAAATCATTGACGATATACAAAGTATCAATGAATTGATGGATAAAAACAAACAAAAAATTGCAGCTTTAAAATCAAAGTTAGAAAAATCAAATGGCAAGGTGGACGAATTAGAAAAGATGATTACCTTCTTAACAACCCAGCTCGAGGAAAAGGATATTGAAATTACTGACCTTAAAAACCAACTTGAAAGATTAAATATTGAAGTAACCGAAATTACTGCTAAGTATGAAGAAAAAACAGAAGAAAGTAATCAAAAAACAGAACAACTAAATACAGCGTATTATGCTATTGGCACTTCTAAGGAATTAAAAGAAAAAGGCGTTTTAACTAAAGAAGGTGGTTTTATTGGATTGGGTAAAACTAAAAAACTAGCTGGCGATTTCAACAAAAATTATTTTACAAAGGTTGATATTACACAAAACAAAAGTTTTGCTTTAAATGCAAAAAAGGCAAAATTAATTACTTCACACCCAAGCACTTCTTACAAAATTGAAGGCGTTAAAACGGCCGAAAAGCTTGTAATTCTTAACTCACAAGAATTTTGGAGTGCAAGTAAATATATGGTATTAGTTATTGAAAACTAAGTTTATTTATATTTCATCGAGCAAGTCGGCCAAACGATTTGCTTGATGCTCTCTGCTATAGAAGTTGGCATTTTCGCCACTTAAATCAGCTTTAATTTTAATGCCTTGCTCAAATAACCTATAGGCATTTTTTAAGAAAACCAATGTTTCTTCAACAGTGTTGGTAATACTTCCGCAACCACTTTTTAATAATATTTTTTCCACCTCGCCATTATCAGAAGGGGCTACAAGTGTATGTGTACCACTACTTATGTATTCGTAAATTTTACTTGGTATAATACCATTGAAGCCTTTCCACGCAGGGTATAAAAGCAAATGACTTCTGGTTTCAATTTCAAGTATTTGTTCTTTTTCGGTTCTTTCAGTACATTCAAAATACGATTCGTATCCTAACATAATTTTAGCAATACGTTCATTTTGATCTTTGTGAAAAGCTAATCCTGGGAAAAAGAGTTTCACATTTTTTACCTGAAGTTCATTTATAAGTTTTATAAATGCTTCGCAAAACAATTCAATTTGCTGGCCATGATACAAAGTACCAATATAGGTAACCGTAAAATCTTTATATGGGGTTGTATTTTTCACATCTTTAAACTCCCCAATTTCAAAGCCATTAGGAATCCATTTTCCTTTAATGCCAACAAGCCCAGTAAGATTTTTTAATATAGGCTCCGATACCGAAGTAATAGCCGAAGCAGAGCCGACCCATTTCTTTTCTGAATCAACATCTGAATTTCTGATATATTTAAAAATGGCGCCTCTTGCTATTAAATCTATTTCTGAGGTAGTCCATGCATCACGATAATCGGCAATCCAACGTGTGCCATATTTTTTGTTCATTTGATAGCCAAACTTAAATAAAATATATGGGTTTCCCGAAATCACTACCTTTTGAATATCATTATTTTTACTGATAAATTCACTTGCAAAATCGCCAATGTTTTTGAATGGAATAAACCAATTGGCATAACGTTGCATAATTAGCTCAATCATGCTAAGTGCCCTGCGTGGCATCACTAATTTTTGATTTCCATACCTTGTGTATATTTTATCCTTTAAATTTGGCAAGTAGGGTACTAAGTATGATTCATAGTGTTCATGTTTTTCGTGCAAC
>CAIKXD010000061.1 GCA_903831265.1 uncultured Bacteroidota bacterium | reverse complement strand
CCCGCTGTTCGCGATCATGATTTAAATATTGGATTAATTAATCCATCGCTATTAAATAAGGAAATGCATAATCAATTATCATTAAACTACCTCAATTTTGTATCTGGCATCAATTACGGCATGGTAGGTTATGGTTATCATACCCAAAAGTATGGAACATTTGCAGCAGGTATGCAATACATTAATTACGGTACTTTTATTGAGGCTGATGAAACCTCAATGCAAACAGGCACTTTTACGGGTGGTGAATATGCTTTTAATATTGGATGGGGAAAAAAAATTGATTCTGTTTTTACAATTGGAGCCAATTTTAAACCTGTTTATTCTTCCATAGGAAATTATAATTCTTTTGGATTGAGTGCCGATATTGCAGGTGCTTTTGTTCACCCCAATAAATTATTTACTGCTTCTTTTTTAGCCCGAAATATTGGCGCGCAAATTACGCCTTATTACAGTGGCAACCGTGAGCCGCTGCCATTGAATGTTGAAATTGGTTTAACGCAAAAATTGAAGCATGTGCCACTTAGGTTTAATTTAATTGCCACTAATTTGCAACGTTATAAATTAACCTATGTTGATTCTGTAAATGAAACACAAATAGATCCTGTAACCAATCAGATTATACCTCCAGGAAAAAAAACAGGCGAAAATATATTGCGCCATTTTGTAGTAGGTGCAGAGTTTATAATAACTAAAAATTTTAATTTGCGCTTCAGTTATAATTACAACCGAAGAAAAGACTTAGTGGTGGAATCGCGCACTGGTTTGAGCGGATTTGCGATAGGTGCAGGAATTAAAATTTCAAAATTTGTAATTGGTTATAGCCATTCTTTTTATCATTTAGCAGGTGGTACAGATTTGCTTTCATTGAGTATGAATTTTAATGATTTTAAGAAAAAAGCGACTACGCCTTAGGATGCGCTTGCTTATGCACATTCTTCAACTTCTCAATACTATTATGGGTGTACACCTGCGTAGCCGATAAATTAGCATGACCTAAAATTTCCTTAATAGCATTTAAATCGGCTCCATTGTTGAGCATGTGCGTGGCAAAGGTATGGCGCAATACATGCGGACTTTTTTTATGAATGGTGGTTACATGCGATAGTGCAGCATTCACTAAATTATAAACTTGTTTGGGATATAATTTCTTACCGTTTTTTTGTGCAAATAAATACGTGCCTGCTGTATATTCAGGTGGTATGGCTTGTATGTAATCTTCTATTTCTTTTTTAAAGTTAAGCGTAAATGGAATTATCCTTTCTTTATTGCGTTTTCCCAAAACTTTTAATTGGCAATTACTGAAATCAATATCTGTTTTCTTCAAACCTGTTAACTCTGATAAACGCATCCCTGTTTGATAAAAAAGCAACATAATCATTCTGTTGCGGTGACCTTCAAAACCGGGTTCAAATACTTCAAAATTGAAAAGGTTTTCCATGTGTGTTTTATCTACAAAAACAGGCAATTTTTTAGCTGTTTTAGGACTAATAATTTTAGACATGGGGTTGATTTCGACCTTTCCTTCTCTGATTAAAAATTTATAATACGATTTTAAGGTTGATATTTTGCGATTTACACTGCGTGCCTCTATACCACTTTCCATCATGCTTACCAACCAACTGCGAATGACCAAGTGATTGAGCTCATTTAAAGCAGTATAACCTTCTTTGTTGGCATACTCCCAAAAAGTTTCCAAATCCTTACGGTAAGCAGTAATAGAATGAGCCGAAAAGCGTTTTTGATAGCTCAAGTAATCGATGAATTCTTGGAGGTGCATGAAAGTCTAAATTTTATCTTCCTTTTTTATTGGCATCATTATAAAGTTCATCAGTTGTAATAAACTTTTTCCATCCCGTATTATTCAAACCTTGTATTAATTATATATCTCCACTCCATAATTTGCCTTTGATATGTTCTGTTCAGTTAAAGTTAGCAAACTGATAAGCCTCAGCAGGAATAAGTTTTACATTAATAAATCTAATTTTATTAGTAATTAAAATGATGCTGTTAAATCTTGTAAGTCATCCAATTTCATACTTTTTGGAAATCTAAAGACTATTTCATTTTTTGTCCTCTCAATAATCATGATTCTTTTTTTTTCTCAAATATACGGTTAATTCATATTTAGTTCATGAACAAATCCCTTTGAAAGTCAATTGCCTTGTGAAATTGACTGAGCAACCTTAAAAAAAATACCTCTGATTGAGTATTCAACCAGAGGTATTCACAAAATATTGATGCTAGATTTAACTAGTCTACTTGATTTAATGTTTGCTTGTAAGCGGCCTTCTTTATTTCCTCTCTTCTCAAAACAGAAGGTTTTGTAAACTTTTGTCTGTCGCGTAGTTCACGTAACATCCCTGTTTTTTCTACTTTCTTTTTGAATTTCTTCAATACTTTATCGATTGGCTCGCTTTCTTTTACTGGAACTATAATCATTTTTGTTTCTTTGGTTAAATTTTTTGAGGGCGCAAATATATTAATTTATTAATTATCAACAAAATTATTTTAAAATCTCTCTGGCGATAACTAATTTTTGAATTTCAGAAGTACCTTCGCCAATGGTGCACAATTTACTATCGCGATAAAACTTTTCTACTGGAAAGTCTTTGGTGTATCCATAACCTCCAAATATTTGAACTGCCTCTACAGAGCATCTTACTGCCACTTCTGAAGCATAATACTTAGCAAATGCACTTTCTTTGGTTACTTTTTTATGATTTGTTTTTAAATAAGCTGCCTGAAAAGTTAACAATTCTGCTGCTTCAATTTCGGTAGCCATATCTGCTAATTTAAAGCCAATAGCTTGGAAATTACCAATAGGTTGACCAAATTGTTCGCGTTCTTTAGCGTATTTAATTGATGCATCGTAAGCGCCTTTGGCAATTCCTAATGAAAGCGCAGCAATGGAAATTCTTCCACCATCTAAAATTTTCATTGCTTGAATAAAACCATCACCTACGTTGCCTAATACTTGACTTTTAGGCACTCTGCAGTTATCAAAAATCATTTCTGCGGTTTCAGAAGCGCGCATACCTAATTTATTCTCCTTTTTACCGGCATTAAAGCCAGGTGTTCCGCGCTCTACAATAAAAGCAGTCATTCCGTGTGAATCAAGTAATTCTCCGGTACGTGCAATTACTACAGCTACATCTCCTGTTATACCATGAGTAATCCAGCATTTAGTGCCATTCAACACCCAATAATCTCCATCTTCTTTAGCTACACATTTCATGCGCATAGCGTCAGAACCAGTGTTAGGCTCAGTTAAACCCCATGCTCCAATAAATTCTGCCGAAGCTAATTTTGGTAAATATTTTTTCTTTTGCTCTTCGTTTCCAAAAGCCATAATATGACCGGTACAAAGTGAGTTATGCGCAGCCATTGATAAGGCTATTGAACCACAAATTTTACCTAATTCGGTGATTGCAGTAACATACTCGGCGTAGCCAAAACCCGATCCGCCATATTCTGTTGGAACCAATACGCCCATCAAGCCTAAATCTCCTAATTTCTTAAAAACCTCTACTGGAAAGGTCTGCGCTTCGTCCCATTCCATCATTTTTGGGCGAATATGCTCATCTCCAAACTTCTTAATCATGTCAGCTATCATGTGCTGATTTTCGTTTAAACTAAAATCCATTTTTGATTATTTTTTAGGTGTGCAAAAGTATAAAAAAAATCTTATTTTTAGATGTAACTAATAGTTTACCAAAGAAAATATTTCTTCACTATAATCCTTTAGTTTGTCCTTACCATTTAAAAAGTTTAAGGAAACTAAAAAAGAGAAGCAAGCCACTGAGCCGCCCGCTTTTTCAACCAATTTACAAGCGGCAACAGCAGTACCTCCGGTGGCCAGTAAATCATCGTGAATCATTACCTTAGCGCCTTTTGGTAGCGCATCGCTGTGCATTTCAATTATGGCTGAGCCATATTCTAAATCATATTCTTCTCTAATAGTGGTATAAGGTAATTTACCCGCTTTTCTGATAGGTATAAATGGAACATTTAATAGGCGAGCTACCAACATCCCAAATAAAAAACCTCTACTTTCAATTCCTAACACAGCATCTACTTGATGCAATTTGGCATTGGCCGCGATGGCTTGAGTAATTTTTTCGCACAAAGCGGGTTGTTGTAAAATAGGTGTAATATCTTTAAACATGATGCCTTCCTTAGGGAAATTGGGCACATCCCGTATTACATTTTTTATTTCTTGTTCAAGTACCATTGTTTAAAATTAAGCCGCAATAATAAGAAGTTTAATTTCAAAACTACCTTTATTTTGTTTTAAAATGGCTTCCCCTTCTTATAACTACAGTAAGTTAAATATTTATTTAATGAATCAATCAATTGGTTTTAAAAAAAAGGCTCTTTTTAGTAGGCTTTAGGAAATTTAGATGGCATTGTTTATTTCGTATAAAAACTTCAACAAGTATTTTTTATGGCTATTAATTAATCTTAAAAAAAGCATTAAACACTTAAAAAGTTAATTAAATATTAATTTAAATCTACATTTGCGTTTATATTATCGAAAAACTTATGAAGCTTATTGTAAAATTCATTACTTTATTTTGTATTATTTTAATAGGAAATAGTTCGTTAGCTCAACAACAATGGACATTGCAACAATGTATTGAGCATGCCATGAAAAACAATCTGCAAGTGAGGATTGCCATACTTAACAATGAATTGAATCAAGCTAACCTTAAGCAAAGCAGAGCCAACGTTTTACCCAATTTAAATTTTGGCGCTAACAATACCTACAATTTTGGTAAAACAATCGATAGGTTTACCAATCAGTTTGCAAATACAAGGGTACAATCTATTAATTTAGGGTTACAAACGCAATGGAATTTATTTAATGGTTTACAAAACTATCATACCATTAAGCAAAACGAAATTAATTTAATGACAGGTAAATATGATATTGATCGTACTAAAAATGATGTATCGCTTAATATAGCTAATGCTTTTCTACAAATTGTATTGGCGCGTGAGTTAGTTAACATTACTCAAAACCAAGTTAACACAACAAATACCCAGCTTACGCGAATAAAAAAACTAGTAGATGCCGGTGCACTCCCTAAATTCAATCAATACGATGTAGAATCACAACTATCAAGCGAAGAACTTAATGTGGTAAATGCACAAAATCAATTGAACATAGCTAATTTAAACCTTGCCTTGCTATTAAATTTAAATCCAGAAGAGTTTAGCATTAGCAAGCCAGAGGTGCCCAACCCCAACGATTTACCTTTGAATTTTACAGCACAACAAATTTATGCATCTGCGCTAAGCAATCAACCAATTATAAAAAGTGCCGAAAACCAGGTGCTAAGTGCCGAAAAGGGTGTAAAAATTGCAAAAAGTGCTGTTAGTCCAAGTTTGGTTTTTAGTGGATCCTTAGGAACAGGATATTCGGGTTTGGCACAACAAATTGCAGGCTACGACTCTACAATAGCTACTATTGGATATACTGCTGTGGGTGATAAAGTTTATAGTTTATTTGTGAACCCTGTTCTTGAAAAATCACCATATGGCACTCAGTTTAAAGACAATTTCAATAGGTCATTAGGCTTAACATTAAATATTCCCTTATTCAATAATTTACAAACACACACAGCCATTACCAGGGCTAAAATTAATGTAGAAAGTGCCCGTTTGCAATTATTACAAGCCAAATTAGATTTGCAACGCACAATTTTACAAGCCTACACCGATGCTAATGGCGCGCTAAAAAAGTTTAATGCCACCGAAAAATCAGTAATAGCGCTTAAAGAATCATTTAAATATGTAGAACAACGCTATAATGTTGGAGCAGCCAACTCGGTTGATTACAACACGCAAAAAAACAATGTTACCAATGCCGAAGCGCAATTATTACAGGCTAAATATGAATACATCTTTAAAGCTAAAGTGTTAGATTTTTATCTTGGTAAAGCAATTGTTTTGTAATTTTAACAATTAACATTTCGCTAATCATTTGATAGATAGCCAAGAATAACTCTCGAAAATTAAACATTGTCTAATTTAAAAAAAACCTTTAGGTTTGTAACCTTATAATATTTTACTCAAATGGACATATCTAAAATTATTGCTATTTCTGGTTACCCAGGATTGTTTAAAGTGGTAGCACAAGCCCACAATGGAATTATTGTTGAATCATTAATAGATAAAAAAAGAATGCAGGCCTTTAGTACTTTTAAAATAAGTGCTTTAGAAGATATCAGCATATTTACCACTGGTGATGATATGCCTTTAAAAGATGTTTTGAAAAAAATGTTTGAAACAGAAAAAGGTCAAGCCTCTATTGACGCTAAATCTACTAATGAAGATTTAAAAGCTTATCTGAAAAATATATTGCCTAATTATGATGCTGAAAGAGTGCATGTTTCGGACATAAAGAAATTAATAACCTGGTACAATCTTTTGGAAAAGCACGATATGTTAAAAGAAACAGCTGCTGCCACAGAAACAGAAAACGTAGATAAAGCAGGCGAAGAAAAGGCAAAAGTTAAGAAAACAGCTGCTAAAACAGCTGCTAAAGCTAAACCTGATGGAGCAACTGCTAAAGCCAACACAAAAGGCGCAAGAAAAACAGTTACTGTTAGAAAAACAGGAGCTTAATTAAAGCTAATAAATAAAGTAAATGCTGTGACTTCCATCACAGCATTTTTAATTTTAAAATAGATCGAAATGAATACGCAAGCCCAGCTCATTCTGTTACCAGCCAATTTTAGTCTTAATACATGGGAAGATATAAAGCCTTATTATGAACAGTTATTAAAGGCTACTTTAAATTCAATAGAAGCACTTGAAGAGTGGTTGTTACAGCGCAGCGAACTTGAATCTTTTGTATCTGAAGATTTGGGTAAACGTTATATTGCCATGACCTGTGATACGGCTGATGAAAAAGCAAGTGAGGCCTATTCTTTTTTTGTTGAACACGTTCAACCTGAAATTGCACCATTAAGTAATTTGTTGGATAAAAAATTGATTGAATGTGCGTTTACAAGCCAGCTCGATAAAAATCTTTACAAGATATACCTGCGTGCCGTTGAGATGAATATATCTATTTTTAGAGAAGAAAATATTCCTCTTTTTACAGCGCTTAATAATCTGGCACAGGAATTCAGTACCGTTTCTGGAAGTATGTCGGTAGTAATTGATGGTAAGGAAATGACTTTGCCACAGGCAGCAAAGCTATTACAGTTAAACGATAGAAATAAAAGAAAGGAAGTATATGAAATTGTTGCTGCTCGGAGAGCGCAGGCGCGTTTTGAGTTAGATGCTATTATGGATAAAATGGTGAAACTGCGTCATGAGGTAGCCATAAATGCAGGTTACGATAACTTTAGAGATTATATGTTTGATGCACTTGGGCGCTTTGATTATAAACCCGAAGATTGCTTTAATTTTCATGAATCGGTAAAGAAATACATTGTGCCTATTATTGATGAACTTGACTTACAACGAAAAAATGCACTTGGTGTTGAAAGTTTAAAACCTTACGATTTTGAGGTTGATCCTTCGGGCTTGGACCCATTAAAACCTTTTGAAAATGCCAGCGAACTGGTGGATAAAACACGTAAAATATTTGGCACCTTGGATCCTTATTTCGAAACATGTTTGACCACCATGGACAATATGAAACTACTTGATTTAGAGAGTAGAAAAGGAAAAGCACCGGGTGGTTATTTGTATCCCTTGCCATTATCTGGTGTGCCTTTTATATTTATGAATTCAGTAGGTTCTTTGCGCGATTTAGTAACTATGGTGCACGAAGGTGGACATGCCATTCACTCTTTTTTGAGCAGGGATTTAAAATTAAATGATTTTAAAAATGTGCCATCTGAAGTGGCGGAGTTAGCAAGTATGAGCATGGAATTGATTAGTATGCAACATTGGACTACATTTTTTAACAATGAATCTGATTTTGAACGTGCGCGTATGGAGCAATTAGAAGATATTTTACGCACCTTGCCTTGGGTAGCAGCTATTGATAAATTTCAACATTGGTTGTATTGCAATCATAATCATAACGCAGAAGATCGTAAACAAGCTTGGCTAAAAATATATGCAGAGTTTGGTGGTAAACATACCGATTGGTTAGGTTATGAAGAAAATAAAGCATACATGTGGCACAAACAATTGCATTTGTTTGAGGTGCCTTTTTACTATATAGAGTATGGCTTTGCGCAGCTTGGTGCTATTGCTATGTGGCGGAATTATTTGCAAAATGGAAATGAAGCGATTGAACAATATAAAAATGCGCTGAGTTTAGGTTATACTAAAAGTATTGGCGAAATTTATGAAACAGCGGGCATCAAGTTTGATTTTTCTGAGGCTTGGATTTCAGAATTATCAGGTTTTGTAAAAACACAAATGAATTAAATTGAATATTGTTTTATAATTTTTGAACAGAAAACGTTTTTATTATTGTCCTAAGGCTAATGTTTTTTGTGATCAATTATTTTTGTTAAAAAGATGCCAAAACAAGAACTACACAGGTGGCACATTTGGATAGTTTGGAGAAGAATAATTATAAAAAAGACTGAAGTTATTTCCTACAGAAGCTACTGCGTTTTTTTCTTGAGTAGGGCTAAGCTTTCGCCTTGTTATTTTAAGATTGGGCATAGTGATGGCCATTTTGTGCCAAATTAGGATTAGAAATATACTCAAATCATTTTTCTTTTATCTTTTGCAATTGCCCTAATTTTGAATTTCAAAACAGCGCAAGTGACAGCAGCGACATCCTTTTTTGGGGTTGCCTTTTGTGTTTGCAAAAAAAGATAAAGCGGATGGCACGACCCCTGCCTAAAAGCAGGGGTTGCGCCCAAAAAATGTGCTTTATTGTTAAAATTATTACTTTAACAATTTCAAAGTAAATATTACCTAACTTTTTGCGTTTTTTTTAGCTGCTTTGTCAATATTTTAGATATTTGCAGTCCCGTTGAAAAAACTACTAAAACAATGCTAAATCACATAGAAGGAAAATTGATAGAAAAAACACCCACACATGTTGTTATAGACTGCGGTGGTATGGGTTACACACTAAACATTTCTTTAAATACTTACTCTAAATTACACCAGGTAAACGATAAAATTAAATTGTTAACTCATGTTTCTGTAAACCAAAACGATTTTACATCAACTGCTTTTGGCTTTTTTGAAGAAAGTGAACGTGTTCTTTTTCGTCAGTTAATTTCGGTATCTGGGGTTGGCTCTGCTGCAGCCCGCATGTTTTTATCGAGCTATAATCCTTTAGAATTAACACAGCACATTATCAATGGCAATGTTGGCGCGCTTAAAAATGTGAAAGGAATTGGCGAGAAAACAGCGCAACGCATTATAGTTGATTTAAAAGCAAAAGTTGGAAAAAATGAGGCCTTGCCTGACTTTAGCTTTAATCCACACAATAAAGTTCGAGAGGAAGCGTTAAGTGCTCTTGTAATGTTAGGATTTGTAAGAAATACGGCCGAAAAAGCTGTTGACAAAGCAATTGCTCAATTAAGTAATAATGCGGCAGTTGAAGAAATTATTAAAGTTGCTTTAAAATCGCTGTAGTATTTAGTTTTGAGACCTTTTAAAAGTTTAAATATAATATTGTTTTTTACCGTGGTGCCCATGCTAGCAATAGTTTTTGGCTCTGCCGCTGTGGTAAAACCAATTCATAAACTTAGTAAGGCTTTAGCAGCACCTGCTGATACAGGCAAAAATGCAAAACCAAGATTTCCTGGTACTGATAACAATTACGATCCTACCGATATTGACCCCAATCAAACACTACAATTAAAAGACCCTGCCAACTTAAAAACGGGTATCGAATACGATTTTAGAACAGGAAATTACGAATTTGATCAGAAAATGGGTGATGTCAATTATAGAAACCCTTCCTACATGACTTTCAAAGAATATTTGGATTATGATATGGAAAAACAAATTGATAATTACTGGAAACAACGCCATGAGGCCGAAAAGGTAAATGCCAGCAAAGGTTTGATTCCTAAAATTATGATTAACAACGAAGCTTTCGACCGTATTTTTGGTGGAAATACCGTTGATATTAGACCACAAGGTGCTGCTGAACTTATTTTTGGGGTAAATACTTCAAGAACCGAAAACCCTGCTATTGCCGAAAATCAGAGAAAAATAAGTACGTTCGATTTTAACCAAAAAATACAAATTAACCTTTTGGGTAAGATTGGTGATAAACTTAAAGTTACCACTAACTACAATACTGAAGCGGCTTTTGACTTTGAAAATCAAATGAAGTTAGAATACACGGGCTATGAGGATGAGATTTTGCAGAAGATAGAAGCAGGTAATGTTAATTTGCCATTAACAGGCTCATTAATTACGGGTAGCCAAAGTTTATTTGGGTTAAAAGCGCAAATGAAATTCGGGAAAACCAATGTAACCACAGTTTTTTCTGAACAAAGAGGTAAAAAACAAGAAGTAAATGTGCAAGGTGGTGCGCAAATTCAACGTTACGAAGTAAATGCCGATAATTACGAGGCTAACCGACATTACTTTCTTTCGCAATACTTTAGGGATAGTTACGATACAGCCATGGCAAATTTGCCTTTAATTGCTTCCAATATCAATATCACAAAAATTGAAGTTTGGGTAACCAACATTAGCGGTGCAGTTGATAATACCAGAAACATTTTAGCTTTAACAGATTTAGGTGAATCAAGAAGAACAAATGATCCTGCTAATCCTGCCAATCAGAACCAAACTTGGTATGCCGATCAGTTTATTGATTCACCAGTAGGTGCAAGTTCAGGTCCATATCCGTCAAACCAAGGCTCAAATAACTTATATTCTAAACTTACTACACCGGGTCCTTTTGATAGTGTGAGAAGCATATTCCAGGCTTCAAGCATTTTGGCCATTTATAATACTGGTTTCGATCCTGCGTTTTCTCCTGTAAGAGATTACGAAATTCTTGAAAATTCAAAGAGATTATTGCCCACAGAGTACACCTTTAATCCTCGATTAGGTTTTATCTCACTAAATCAAGCTTTAAATAATGGTGAAGTTTTAGCAGTATCTTACCAATACACTGTTGGTACAGCTACTTATCAAGTTGGTGAATTTTCTACCGATGGTATTGCTGCGCCAAGGGCTTTGTTTGTTAAATTGTTGAAGCCATCCAATGTGCGCGTTAAGCTGCCTATTTGGGATTTGATGATGAAAAATGTTTACTCTATTGGTGGTTATAACATAGATGTTAAAGATTTTAAACTTGATTTGTTTCATGCCAATTTACAAAGAGGAGTTGATTTAAATTATATTCCTGAAGGGGCTGTAAATAAAAAAGTACTTATTCAAGTATTAGGTATGGATAAAATTAATAACCAGCAAGAAAGAATTCCAGATGGTTATTTCGATTTTATTGATGGTTTAACTATCAATAAAAATAATGGTAGGGTTTATTTCCCGGTGATAGAGCCCTTTGGTAGTTATTTAAGAAAACAATTTGCTTCCAACGAACAAGCCATTGCAAACAAATATGTGTTTCAAGAACTTTATGATTCTACAAAAACAGCTGCGCAGCAGATTCCATCAAAAAATCGTTTTAAAATAAAGGGTCAGTATTCATCAGCTTCGGGTTCTGATATTTCGTTAAATGCAACCAATATTCCACAAGGCTCGGTTACTGTTACCGCAGGAGGCGCAGTGCTTCAAGAGAATGTAGATTATACTATTGACTACTCATTAGGAAGGTGTAAAATTATTAATGAAGGTGTGTTGGCATCCAATCAGCCAATTAAAGTGCAACTTGAAAGTCAGAGTTTATTTAACATTCAAAGAAGACGCATGCTAGGTATGCATTTTGATCATAAAGTAAACAAGGATTTTACCTTTGGCGGAACAATCATTAATTTAAGTGAACGTCCTTTAACACAGAAGGTAAATATGGGTGATGAGCCTATTAACAATACCATTTGGGGATTAGATGCAAATTATAAAACAGAAGTTCCGCTGCTTACGCGATTAGTAGATAAAATTCCTTTTATTGATACCAAAGAAAAATCAACTGTAACGTTGCAAGGTGAGTTTGCTCACTTGATTCCTGGGCATAATAAAGCGGTTACAAAAGAGGGTAATAGTTACATAGATGATTTTGAGGGTAGCCAGGCATTGATTGATATTAAAGCAGTTCAAAATTGGAGTTTAGCAAGTATACCGCAAGGGCAACCTGATCTTTTTCCTGAATCTTCTCTCAACAACGATCTTAGAATTGGAATGAATCGTGCCAAGTTATCGTGGTATGTTATTGATCCATTATTTTTTAGAAGCAATAGTTTAACACCAGATCACATACGTAACGATTTGGTGGCTCAAAGCAATCATTTTACTCGCGAAATTCTTGAAACAGAAATCTTCCCAAACAGAACTCCTCAAAATCCACAAGTAACTAATTTACCTGTTTTAGATTTAGCATCTTATCCAAACGAAAGAGGGCCTTATAATTACGATGTTAATCCAACTGCATTTTCTGCGGGTTTAAAAATTGATGGAAAATTAGAATCACCTAGCACACGCTGGGGTGGCATGATGCGTAAAATTGATAATAACGATTTTGAAACAACAAATATTGAATATATTCAGTTTTGGATGATGGATCCTTATAATGAAGACAATCCAACGCCAAATACAACAGGGGCTATGTATATCAATATTGGTGATGTTAGTGAGGATATACTGAAAGACTCAAGAAAATCATTTGAAAATGGTTTGCCTATTGGTGCCACTATTCCCGATCCCAATCTTTACGATAGTACAAAATTTGGTGTAATTCCTGTGGTGCAGCAAGTAGTAAATGCATTTGATAATAATCCTGAATCAAGAACATTTCAAGATGTTGGTTTAGATGGTTTAAGCAATGACAATGAAAGAACCTTTTATGATACTTCATTTGTGTCGAAGGTGGTAGCAAAATTTTCGGCCACCAATGCAAACGCACCGGCCATTTTGCAGGCGCAAAGCGATCCTTCGGCCGATGATTTTAAATATTTTAGAAGCTCTGCATTTGATGCCAGCGAAGAGGCTGTTTTAGATCGTTATAAGGATTTTAGAGGACTTGAAGGAAACTCTTCGGTAGATCAACCAGATGGCTATCCAATTACATCAACCACGCTTCCAAATGTTGAAGATATAAACCGTGATAATAACCTTACCTACAACGAAGCCTATTATCAATACAAAATTAAAATAGACCCCAATAGCATGCAGGTTGGGCAAAATTACATTACCGATGTGCTAAGTGCCACTGTGCAAACTAAAAACGGTCCTCGTTCAATAAAATGGTATCAGTTTAAAGTGCCGCTAAGAAGTCCCGAAAAAGTTGTAGGTGGTATTGCCGATTTTAGATCAATTAGATTTATGCGTATTTATTTAAAAGGATTTGATCAGCCAGTGGTTTGTCGTTTAGGTCGTTTAGATTTAATTAGGGGAGATTGGAGAAAATATGTTTATGATTTAAGGCATCCGGGTGAGTATATACAGCAAGATGACCAAAGCCAAACAGAGTTTGAAGTTGCTGCAGTTAACATTGAAGAAAATGGAAATAGAGTGCCTATAAATTATGTGGTTCCTCCAGGTATTAAAAGGGTAATAGATCAAAGTACAACAAATCTTCGTCAGTTAAACGAGCAATCGTTGGTATTAAAAGTTTGTAATTTACAAGATGGTTATAGCAAAGCAGCTTACAAAAATTTATCCATTGATGTTAGACGTTACAAACGCCTTAAAATGTTTGTGCATCTTGAGGCAAGAAATGAAGAAACTGCCCTGAAAAAAGAAGATCTGCGTTTTTTTATGCGCATTGGTACTGATTTCGATCAAAATTATTACGAATATGAAATGCCAATTGCACCCTCGGCATGGAATAATAATGACCCTAATGCCATTTGGCCAACAGACAATGATTTAGAAATTGTTTTTAAATCACTAACCGATGCAAAATTGGACAGAAATTACAATAATTGGGATGTTACTAAACCTTATAGGATAAAGGACATTAACAGTAGTTTGCCCGATAGATATATAATTGTAGTAGGAAACCCAAATTTGGCTGCGGTAAAATCTATTATGGTAGGGATAAAAAACCCAAAGAAAGTAACACCTGCCGATGTTGATGATGGACTTCCTAAATGTGCTGAAATGTGGGTAAATGAGTTGCGTCTTACTGATTTTGATGAGAAAGGTGGATTCGCAGCCACTGCGCGTATGCAAGCTAAATTAGCTGATTTTGCTGATGTTAGTGCTGCTGGTAATTGGCGCACACAAGGCTTTGGCGGAGTTGAACAAAAAATAATGGAACGTAGCATGGATAACATGTTGTCCTACGAATTGTCGTCAACAGTTAAACTTCAAAAGTTTTTTCCAGATGCCTACAATATTTCATTGCCAATGTATGTGGGTTTGTCAGAAACCTTTATTAATCCTCAGTGGAATCCGCTTGATCCGGATGTTACGATGAAGGATTATAAAAATATTTATAAAGCCGATCCAGAAAGAAGAGATTCAATTGTAAATATTACCAGAGATTATACTAAACGCAGAAGTATCAACTTTACTAATGTAAAAAAGAATAAGGGCAAGGGTAAAACAAAGGCGCATATTTATGATATTGAAAACTTTTCTTTGAGTTATGCTTATAGCGAAATTTACAGAACAAGTTTTTTAATTGAGGCCGATAGTACAATCAATTATAGGGGTGGTATTGCGTATAACTTTAATAACAATCCTAAAAATTTTAAGCCACTATCAAAGGTTAACTTTTTAAAGAAAGATATTTTTAAAATCATAAGCGATTTTAACTTTAATTTGATGCCCTCGCGCATTGGAGTTCGTACCGATTACGACCGTATGTATAATGTAAACAAGCCTAGAAATACAACGCCCAATTCTGATATTATTATACTTCGTAACTATAATAAATCGTTCACCAATGTGCGTAATTTCGATTTTAAATACGATTTAAGTAAAGCCATTTCATTTGATTTTACTGCAACAACAAACGCGCGTATTGATGAAGTAGCAGGCAAAAGATGGAAAGATTTTAAAGGCGCAGAGGATGCTGATACTGTTAAAATAATTAGAGATTCATTAAACACTAATCTGAAAAATTTTGGAAGGATTACCAACTATCATCAAACTGCAAATTTAAATTGGAATGTGCCCATCAATAAGCTTCCGTTTTTAAATTGGGTAACTGCTACTGCCAAATATTCGGGTAATTACGATTGGATTGCTGCTACGCCAGCTCCTGCTGAATTTAATTTAGGAAACACAATTACCAACTCTAATAACAAGCAAGTAAATGGTAATATCAATATGGTAACCCTTTATAATCGTATTCCATATTTCAAAAAAGTAATTAGTGGTAAAAAAGCTGCTCCAAAAGCACCTGATAAAAAAGACGATAAAGGAAAAGCCACTGATAAAAAGCCTGAAGATAAAAATCAAAAAGCCAAAGAAGATACATCTAAAAAGGATAATATATTTGTAGAAGCGCTAGCCCGCCTTGCCATGACTTTGCGCACAGGATCTGTATCGTATACCGAAACTCGCGGTAGTGCGCTGCCGGGTTTTTTACCAACTGCCCGTTATCTTGGCATGGACGATAATTCTGATGGTTATAAAAATGCCCCAGGTGCAGGATTTGTATTTGGACAGCAAGATCCGGCATTTTTGGCCACTGCAAGAGCTAATGGTTGGATTACCACCAATCAAAACCTAAACACAAGTTTTAGTAATTCTGAAAGCAAAAACTTTACCGCCCGTGTAAATTTAGAACCAGCAAAAGATTTTAAAGTTGAGCTAAATGCCACCAAGTCGTCATCACTAAACAAATCGGGGATTTATAGGTATAGCCCAACAGATATTGAAGCAGATGATTATGGATTTATTACGCAAAGTCCTATGGAAACGGGTAATTATAGTGTTTCAATTATTACATGGAAAACAGCATTTAAAAAATTCGACAAACAAACATACGCCTCCGAAACTTTTGATGAATTTAGAGGAAATCTTATTGGGGTTTCTGAAATACTTGGAACCACACCAGGCAACTTTTCGGAAGGACTAGATAGTGGAGGCTTTTATAATGGTTATGGTCCTACAGCTCAAGAAGTATTAATACCAGCATTTATAGCAGCTTATTCTGGCAAAAGCATAAAGGAAAGTGGAACAAGTGCTTTCCCGGCAATACCACTTCCTAATTGGCGAATTACCTATGATGGTTTAACTAAAATAGAAAAAATAAAGAAGCATTTTAAATCATTTACATTAAGCCATGCTTATCGTTCAACTTATAATGTAGGATCATTTACTACCAATCAGTTTTATAAAGATTCATTAGGCGATGGTTTTACAGGTAGACGCGATTTAAATGACAACTTTAGACCTCAAAAAGAAATACAAGTAGTTACTATTTCTGAACAGTTTGCCCCGTTTTTGTTGGTGGATATGACTTGGGCGAGTAGCTTAATTACCAAGGTTGAATTAAAGCGAGAGCGCAACTTATCGATGAGCTTAACTAATGCGCAGTTAACAGAAATGCGAACCAATGAAATTGTTACTGGTGTTGGTTATCGTTTTAAAGATGTGGTGCCTCCTTTTGCTAAGAAATTTAAGTTTAAAGTAAAAAGCGATTTAAACCTAAGAGCCGATGTTTCATTTAGAAGAAATCAAACCTTGATTAGAAAAGTGGTTGAAAACCTTACACAGCCTACAGCAGGACAAAATGTAATTTCAGTAAAAGTATCGGCAGATTACATCATTAATGAAAAGCTGAACATCCGTATTTTCTATGATAGAATTATTACAACGCCATTAGTGAGTACCACCTTCCCAACATCAAATACCAATAGTGGTGTTAGCTTAAGATTTACGATTGCTCAATAATTTTGATTGAGCTTTTGGGCTTCATTAAAAACATTGTAGCCAACAAAATGGTGAAAAAATAAAATGCGTTTACTGGTTTTTGATTAGTGAGTAAGGTTAAGATGTTACCATCATTAAAACCATCTTTTAATTTTGATAATAAGTAACTCAAAATATTTTGTTCTAGCGGTGGAACTGAATATAGTACTGTTAACTTGGCTAATAAAGTACATGCCATACCGTAACCACAAATAATCCAAAAAAAGGTTTTGTATTTGCCAAACAAATTACTTTGTGTTAATCCAAAAATGAGCAAAGTAGTTACTGCTGTTAAATGACGCGGTCCATAACTCCAACCACCATCCCAGGCTGCATGCGAAGAAATAAAGAGTGTTGTAAGTAAAAAGGGCAGTGCAATAGGGTGTAATACATAATATTTAATTTTTAAAATCATTAACTTATTTGTAAAAAATAAAATTAACCCATAAATGAGTACTGGCGCATAAAAAAGCAAACCTCTATTTTCAGAAAAAAGCAAACCAAACAATGCACTTAATTTTGGCAGGCCTAAACCATAGGTTGATTTAGTTGCAACATCAAAATTATCGGCCACAAATAAATAAAGCATAGTAAGTGCATTGCCCGTGAAATAATAATTATAGCACAATATAAAAATAAGCGCAGGCAAAAAACCCAAGCCTAATTGTAGGGTGTTTTTAATTGATTTGTGTTTTATTAATTCAATTAAAATCCATGAAAATAAAATCCAAAGTGTGGTGTATTCTGTTAGAAAGCCTAGGCCGCATAGGAGGCCACAATAAGTGTAATTGGCTTTTTGATATTGAATATAGGACAGTAATAAAAGTGATGCTGCTAACACGTGTGCAAAAAAAGTACCTGCAAAAACAAAAACAAAGGAACTTAAATAGGCTACAAAAGCCATCAAAATTAGGTCTTCTTGCTGTTTAAGTATTAGGCTTTTTGCAACTAAAAATAAAATCAATAAAAAGGGGATAATGCCACAAATAATAGCCCCAACAATATAAATTGTTTTGCTGTAAAAACTCCCATCAGTAGTTTGTACTAGTCCCAAGCTTTTTATAAATCCAAAAAATGGTAGGGTAATTAAGCTTGGCAATGGCGCTTTATCCATGTAATAATGCCCATCAATTACACTAATATCAATGGTTTTGTCTTTATATTTATCGAGAACAAAATTGCCCTGTTCATAATAAGTGGCAATAGGTAATACTCTTGAGCATGAATTAGAATTTTCCCAAACATCAATATACCAGCAACAAAAAAGTAGGGTACATAGAACGAAAATTTTATTTTGTGCAATAAATGCTTTCACTGGCTATTTTCTTTAAACACAAATGTAATTTTGATTTTCAAACTGTGTATTATTTCTTTTTAAAAATTAAACTTACTTTTATGGCACTTTAAAAGTTATGGAAAAGAAATTAAAAGTGGCAGTAATCGGTGGTGGGAGTTGGGCTACTGCAATCATTAAAATGTTGAGCAACAATTGCGAAGAATTACTGTGGTGGATTAGAAAATCTGAAACAGCCGATTTTATTAAGAAATACAAGCATAATCCAAATTATTTAAGTGCAGTAGAAATAAATTTAGACCGTGTAGTTATTAATACCTCTATATCGGATACTATTAAGCAAGCCGATATGGTTGTATTGGCAGTTCCAGCAGCTTTTTTGGCCGATACTTTAAGTAAATTATCGAAGCACTGTTTCGAAAATAAAATTATTGTAAGTGCTATCAAAGGTATTGTGCCCCAACAAAATAAAATTGTGGGCGAATATTTACATGATATTTTTAATGTAAATTACCAAAATATTGCAGTAATTAGCGGCCCATGTCATGCCGAGGAGGTGGCTTTAGAAAAGCTATCATACTTAACAATTGCATGTAGCAATACAAATAATGCTCAAATAATAGCTAATCAATTAATGTGCAGGTATATTAAATGTTCGGTTTCTGATGATATTTTTGGAACTGAGTATTCTGCGGTGCTAAAAAATATTTTTGCTATTGCCAGCGGTATTTGTCATGGTTTAGGCTATGGCGATAATTTTCAAGCAGTACTTGTTTCTAATGCTATACAAGAGATAGAGCGTTTTGTAAATGAAGTTCATCCAATCAACAGAGATATCAAACATTCGGCCTATTTAGGAGATTTATTAGTTACTGCATATTCACAATTTAGCAGAAATCGCACCTTTGGAAACATGTTAGGTAAAGGCTATTCTGTAAAATCGGCACAATTTGAAATGAACATGATTGCAGAAGGTTACTATGCGGCCAAATGTTTACACGAAATCAATAAAAAACATCAAGTAAACATGCCTATTTCTGCCGCAGTTTACAACATTATTTACGAAAGAATTTCGCCAGTAATTGAGATGAAGTTGTTGACTGATAAGTTGAGTTAAAAATAGGCTCTCTTGCCAAATTTATACCTCAGGCCAATTTGAGGACTAACGCCCATTTGTGGATGAAATGAAGCGGCAAAATCTAGGTTAAATTTATTTAACTCTATTCCAAAACCTGCTGCGTTTAACGATGGATTGTTTGATAAACCACCACGCAAATAAATTTCTTCTGCTATCCTATACTCAGCACCAATCTTTAAGATAGGCTTGTTGGCTATGTCCTTTTCAACTTCCACAGTGGTAAAAACTTTATCAGAAAAGGTGTATTGCAATCCCATTTTAATGATAGTTGGCACACGCTCATTATTGTATTGAGCCGTTTTAGATCGTGTTGGATTATAAATATGCACGCCAATTCTTAAGTTTTTAATTACTTCAGCAATAAAACCAAGCTCAACAGCAACCGTACCGCGACTTCCATAATTGTTATCGCCAATAAAAGTGTTCAGATAGTTTATTTGCATACCAGCAGAAATAGCTTTACCAAACTGGCGCGAATAGCCTAATCCATATTTACTCTCGTTGTACAAATTTTTAAACCCTAAGCGAGTAAACGTACCACTGATTACGCCATATTTAAATGGGCTTGCCACCGCCACTGCATTCATCAATACTTTACTATTAGGATAAACGATCTGACTAAAAACACCAACTTCCTGTTTTTTTAAATTGGCCAAGGCGGCTTGATTGTGCTGCACAGCCCAAACATCGTTAACACAAATACTTGCATGAGCCATGCCAGCACTGCGCGCTCCAACAGGTAAATTGTCGTTGGCGGCTTTTAAAATAGCGCCACTCATCAATAATAACACAACAACACTGAGTCTCATTTTTTATTTTGAATGTATAAATGTAGTAAAATATTGAAAAAGCAATTTATTTTTTATTGAAATAATACCGATTACACTTTCAATTTATTCCAATTGCGGCATTCCCTTATTGCACTAATTTCAGCTATTATAGGCATTAACCATTGCATATTTGTTTTTTGGTTGGACTAAAAAAATAAATGCAAATTGGTATAATCTCAATTGTAATATGGCAAATTGTTAATTTAATGATATTATAGAAAATAGAAATTACATTTGGTGGCTGTTTTCAGCTTAATATATGCAAAATAATTTCGCCCTCATTAGAAAAAATATTGAAAAACAAATTGTTATTAACGATGATGAGTTCAGGTTTTTTAGTGGTTTTTTATTGGAGAAAAAAATATCAAAAAGAGATTTATTTTTAAAAGAAGGTGAAGTTTGTAATTACACGGGATTTGTAAATAGAGGCTGTTTTAGAACCTTTACCAGAGATGATGAAGGCAATGAAAATGTAACGCGTTTTGCCATTGAAGATTATTGGATTGGTGATTTGTATAGTTACCTTACAGGTGATGTTTCGCCATATAATATTGAAGCCACTTTAGATTCAACAGTGTTGATTATTCATAAGAATGATATGGAAAAAGTATATGAACAGGTTCCTAAATTTGAGCGCTTTTTTCGCATTATTGTACAGCGCGGTTATATTGCTCTAGAAAAAAGATTTAGCATTGATTTAAACAGTTCTGCGCTTCAAAAATATGAAAATCTTTTGCAAAAATTTAATGATATCGAATTAAGGGTTTCGCAAAAACATATTGCATCTTACCTGGGTATCACACCTGAATCGTTAAGTAGAATAAAAAAGAAAGCGTATAAAAAAGAAGGTTAATAATTTAAAAATTACCCCTTATTCAATCTTTGTTTCATCACTTTCACCAATTGCACGGCTTCTTCTTCTGTTAATTGCAAACCTAAGGCTTCTTCTTTTCCTTTGTAATCAAAAAGAACAGTTTCGTAACCCATATTCCAATACAACGGCATTACGCGTGCCATCACTTTTCTATCCTTAAAATCTACGGTCCTTATATTTTTTATTTCTTCACGTACATAAACTTTGTCAATACCTCTTCCATTAATATCTCTACGCAAACTAAATCCGCTTTCGCTGAATTGTAGTATTTCTTTACCTTTTCTTCTCCAACTTAGCAATACACTTGCCTTGTATTCAAAATAAGCCCAAAAGGCCATCCAAATGGCGTACATCATTTTTACATCGCGCGTGCTTGGCATAAAAAACTGACTAAATACGACCATACCACTCACTGTCCATAACACAAACCAAACAATTAATATTTTTAGTTTAGTTGCATCTTCAATACTTGGAATTTCTACTGTTTTTCTGTCGTTGCTTAACTTAATTCTATTCATGAGGTGTATAAAAAATTAACGGGAACAAAGTTAATTGTTCCCGTTAGATTGGTTGATGTTTATTTTTAATTAGCTTCCACAAGCTTCACATGCCTCAGGATTATCTAATGAACAAGCTATTTGTTCAATTGCTAATTCGTGTGATTGTGGCTCGCCTCCGTTAATTGGTTTAAATTGTTCTTCGGCTTGTTTCTCAACAGTAAACTTAATGGCATCTGAAGCCGCTTTAGTTCTTAAATAATACATGCCTGTTTTCAGGCCTTTTTCCCATGCATAAAAATGCATTGAGGTTAATTTGGCAAAGTTGGCATCTTGAATAAATAAATTCAATGATTGTGATTGACAGATATAAGCCCCTCTATCGGCAGCCATATCAATTATTGACTTTTGCTTAATCTCCCAAACAGTTTTGTACAATTCTTTAATGTTCTCAGGAACTTCATTGATTGCTTGTATAGAACCATTATTAGCGATGATTTGATTTTTCAGGCGATCATTCCAAATCCCTAACTTCACCAAGTCTTTTAATAAATGTTTGTTTACTATTACAAACTCACCACTTAATACCCTGCGCGAATAAATATTTGATGTGTAAGGCTCAAAACATTCGTTATTGCCCAAGATCTGCGAGGTGGAAGCTGTTGGCATAGGTGCAACCAATAAAGAGTTTCTAACGCCATATTTTGCAATCTCCTCTCTTAATACATCCCACTCCCAACGGTTGCTTGGTGTAACACCCCACATATCAAATTGCATTTGCCCTTTGCTCATTGGCGAACCTTTGTATGTTTCGTAAGCACCCAACTCTATGGCAATGTCTTTAGAAGCGGTTAACGCAGCATAGTAAATTGTTTCAAAAATATCTTTGTTTAACTGACGTGCATCGGGGCTATCAAAAGCCATACGCAATAAAATAAATACATCGGCTAAACCTTGCACCCCTAATCCAATTGGGCGGTGACGCAAATTACTATTTCTGGCTTCAACAACTGGATAGTAGTTTCTATCAATAATTTTATTCAGATTTTTAGTCGCAACATAAGTTACTTCGAATAATCGTTGGTGATTAAATTTACCATCCTCAACATATCTTGGTAAAGCCAAAGAAGCTAAATTACATACAGCTACTTCATCTGGTGAAGTATATTCTAAAATCTCTGTACATAAGTTTGAAGACTTGATGGTGCCAAGGTTCTTTTGATTTGATTTTTCGTTACAAGCATCTTTGTATAACATGTAAGGATTACCAGTTTCAATTTGCGAATCTAAAATAGCAAACCATAACTCTTGCGCTTTCACAGTTTTACGGGCTTTGCCTTCATTTTCGTATTTAGTGTACAATGCTTCGAATTCTGCACCATAGCAATCACTCATGCCTGGGCACTCGTTAGGACACATTAATGACCAATCGCCATTGTCTTTTACACGCTTCATAAATAAATCTGGAATCCAAAGCGCGGTAAATAAATCGCGTGCTCTAATTTCTTCTTTACCTACATTTTTTCTTAAATCTAAAAATTCAAAAATATCGGCATGCCAAGGCTCTAAATAAATGGCAAAACTTCCTTTGCGTTTTCCTCCACCTTGGTCAACATAACGTGCAGTATCGTTAAATACACGCAACATAGGCACAATACCATTTGAAGTGCCGTTTGTTCCTCTAATGTATGAACCTGTAGCTCTTACGTTATGTATGCTTAAGCCAATACCACCAGCACTTTGCGATATTTTAGCACATTGTTTTAATGTGTCATAAATACCATCAATGCTATCATCTTTCATGGTTAACAAAAAGCATGACGACATTTGTGGCTTTGGCGTACCTGCATTAAACAAAGTAGGAGTTGCGTGAGTAAACCAACGTTCGCTCATTAAGTTATAAGTTTCAATAGCAGCATCAATATCTTCTTTATGAATGCCTACCGAAACACGCATCAACATGTGTTGAGGGCGCTCGGCCACTTTGCCATTGATGCGTAATAAATATGATCTTTCTAAGGTTTTAAATCCGAAATAATCATAACCAAAATCGCGGTCATAAATAATAGTTGAATCCAATAACTGCGCATTTTTTTGAATAATTTCATGCACATCGTCAGCAATCAAAGGCGCATGAAATCCGGTCTTTGGATCTACAAAATTATATAAGTTCGCCATGGTCTTAGAGAACGACTTATTGGTGCTTTTGTGTAAATTACTTACTGCAATTCTTGAAGCTAACAAAGCATAGTCAGGATGAGTAGTAGTTAATGAAGCAGCAATTTCTGCGGCCAAATTATCTAACTCGTGCGTGGTTACACCAGCATAAATTCCTTCAATTACTTTCATGGCAACACTTACCGGATTCACATGCTGTGGCTCTAAACCATAGCAAAGCTTTTGAACCCTAGCCGTAATTTTATCGAACTTTACTGATTCTTTGTTGCCATCACGTTTTAATACGTACATATCTTAAATATAATTTGAATGTTTATAAACTTTATCTTAAAAATCTTCCTCTAACGAAAACACGTTTGTTTCCTTAGAGCCCATCACGCCACTCTTTTGGTATTCAGCAACTCTTTTTTCAAAAAAGTTAGTTTTACCTTGTAATGATATCAATTCCATAAAATCGAATGGATTTGTTGCATTGTATACTTTGCTGCATCCAAGTGCCAAAAGCAAACGATCGGCTACAAACTCAATATACTGACACATCATATCCGCGTTCATTCCAATTAATCGTACCGGCAACGATTCGGTAACAAATTCCTTTTCAATAGAAACCGCATCGGTAATAATTTCGCTTACTTTTTCTTTAGGCAACTGATTTACAAGCTGGCTGTAGAGCAAGCAGGCAAAGTCGCAATGCAAACCTTCATCACGAGAAATCAATTCGTTACTAAAGGTTAAGCCCGGCATTAAGCCTCTTTTCTTTAACCAAAAAATACTGCAAAAACTTCCTGAGAAGAAAATACCTTCTACTGCTGCAAAAGCAATTAAACGTTCAGCAAAACCACCATTTTCTATCCATTTTAGCGCCCACTCTGCTTTGTGTTTTACAGCAGGAATAGTTTCAATAGCATGAAATAATTTATCTTTTTCTTGTGGCTCTTTGATGTAGGTATCGATTAATAGAGAGTATGTTTCGGAATGGATGTTCTCTATCATAATTTGATAACCATAGAAGCAGCGTGCCTCCGGGTATTGAACTTCATTCATAAAGTTCACAGCTAGGTTTTCATTAACAATACCATCGCTGGCAGCAAAAAATGCAAGCACATGCTTGATGAAATGGCGTTCATCATCATTGAGCTTAGCAGTCCAATCTGTTTGATCGCTAGAAAGGTCTATTTCTTCTGCCGTCCAGAAGCTAGCCTCTGCTTTTTTGTACATTTCCCATATATCATTGTGCTTAATTGGAAATAGCACAAATCGGTCTTTGTTTTCTTGTAAAATTGGCTCTATTGACATCTTTTTTTAAACTTTTTATTGATGATGGTGCTTCTTAATTATTTTAAAATGCAATGAATTAAAATAATATTCCCTTTTTTGGCGTCAACAAATTTTCCTCAAAAAATCGGGGTAAACAAGTTGAAAGGATTAACAATTAATTGAAGTTATAAACATTAGCGCAATCGCTTATTTTTAAAGGGCTTGCGCTAAAATAAAAACTTACACTTTACATATCAACACGATTGTGTTATTAAGTTTGTAAATAAGTGGCCCAATTTTGTTAGCAACAAATTTTGAAATCAAAATGATTTTTTTTAAGAGGGTTAAACTTAAAAAATGGTGTAAAAAGCGATTTGTTAACTTAACACTAAATTATTTTGAACTACCTATTAAATTTTCAAAGTTTTTGATATTTTCTTGAATGCTTTCCATTAACCACATAGGTGTTGAGGTAGCGCCACAAATTCCAATATTTTGAGCATTTTCGAACCAAGTTGGATTTAATTCTGAAGGTTCTGAAATGAAATAAGATTTTTCATTTTCTGCTTTACATGTTTCAAACAAAACCCTGCCATTTGAGCTTTTTTGCCCACTCACAAACACAATTACATCGTGATTTTGAGCAAATACTTTAAGTTGAGGTTCTCTGTTACTTACTTGTCGGCAAAGGGTATCATTGGCTTCAAAGGAAAGTTTGGCATCACCACCGGCAGCTATAATTCTATCTTCTATTTGTTTTTTAAGATTCATGAAACCCTTGGTGCTTTTGGTAGTTTGAGAAAACAATTGAATAGGTTTGGTAAAATCAATTTTATCCAAATCGGCCTCTGTCTTCACCACAATGGCTTTTCCTCCTGTTTGACCAACCAGGCCATTCACTTCGGCATGTCCTTCTTTTCCAAAAATTACCAATTGTCCGCCTGATTCTTCTGTTGCATCAAAGCCACTTCTAACGCGGTTTTGAAGTTTTAAAACCACAGGGCAAGAGGCATCTATTAATTCGATATTATTTTGAGCGGCAATAAGGTAAGTTGATGGTGGTTCACCGTGCGCTCGTATTAATACTTTGGCATCTTTTAGTTCCTTTAATTGCTCATGATTGATAATTTCCAATCCCTTGGATTTGAGTCGATCTACCTCCATATTGTTATGAACAATATCGCCTAAACAATAAAGCTGCCCATTTTCTTCAAGTTCATCTTCGGCCATTTGAATGGCATATACTACACCAAAACAAAACCCAGAATTAGCATCTATATTAATGTTCATGATTGAAAATTTGAAAAACAAAAGTACACATTTTAATGAAGTAGACTCTGCTAAAAATATACATTATCAAATATATTTCAACAGGCTTATAAACTTGAAGCGGCAGTAACTTTAAGACCTCGCACTACAAAGAAGGCACCAGCCAAAATTAACAGCGCTGCTGCTGCAAAAGCTGCTCCTGGAAAGTAAACGGGAGTGTTGGGCTTTGTAAATTGATAGAATAAATTTGTCATAATTAATGGTGATAGAATAGTGGAGATGCTGTTTAGAGCTGTAACCATTCCTTGCAATTCTCCTTGTTCGTTGTCAGCAACTCTTCCTGATATTATTCCTTGAATAGATGGAGGAGCAATACCACCCAAAGCATAAACAAAAGTGAAAGCATACATCATCCAGGCTTGATTTGCAAAAGCAAACAATACCAATCCCACAAAATACATCAGTAAACCAATATAAATAGCCTTTTCGGTGCCAAATTTTTGTTGAGAAAATTTTATTAATCCACCTTGTACAATGGAAATCATTATGCCCACAAAACCAAGTGAATAGCCAATTTGTTTGTCTGTCCAGTGGTACATAAATTTAGTGTAAAAGGGCCAAATGGCAGGCATAACTTGTCCTGCCAGGTATAGCATAAACATACCCAAAACAAGCGTACGTATGTGTTTACTTCTTTTAAGTTGTATAAACGCACCAAAAGGATTTGCTCTTTTAATATTAAAATCTCTTCTGTTTTCGGGCTTTAAGGTTTCTGGTAAAATAAAAAATCCATAAATAAAATTCAATAACGACAATATGGCTGCGGCCACGAAAGGCGCTCGGCTTCCATATTCGCTAAAAATGCCTCCTAAAACAGGACCAATAATAAAACCCAAACCAAAGGCTGCGCCAATTAAACCAAAATTTTGTGCTCTTTTTTCTGGCTCGCTAACATCTGCTATGCAGGCAAAAGCGGTGGTAAAACTTGCACCGCATACGCCTGCAATAATTCTTCCAATAAAAAGTAGCGTTAAAGTATCTGCAAAAGTTAGAAATAAATAGTCAATTCCTAACCCCAGCAATGAAATAAGCAACACTGGTCTGCGCCCATACCGATCGCTTATACCTCCTAAAAAAGGCGAAAAAAGAAATTGCATTAAGGCATAGCATGTCATCATTAAGCCACTATAAGTAATAGCTTCATTTATGCTTACATGTGTTACCTCTGTAACAATAGTAGCAGCTACAGGGAAAATAATACCAATGCCAATACAATCGATTAATACTGTAATAAAAACAAATACAAGCGGATTGCGAGCTTTCATAAAAAAACTAAAATAAAAGTATTTATTCAGCTGGAATAAGCAGCATATCGGCAATTAATTTGAGTACAAAATCTAATTGCTGTTGTGGATTTAAATCGCTATTATCTAAATCAATAGCATCATGCGCTTTAACTAATGGATTCTCGTTTCGGGTAGTATCTTCCAAATCTCTTTCGCTTAGGTTTTTCTTTACATCTTCCTCACTAATCATTATGCCTTTACTGTGCAATTCGTCAAAACGCCTTTGCACACGCACTTCAATATCGGCAGTCATAAACAGTTTTAATTCGGCATTAGGAAAAACAGCAGTACCAATGTCTCTTCCTTCCATTACTACGCCTTTGCTTTTTCCCATTTGTTTTTGCAAGGCTACCATTTTTTGACGCACTTCCTTAAAAGTACTCACCTTACTTACATTTTCTGAAACGGGCATTAATCTTATTTCCTTCTCCACATTTTCGTCATTCAAGTATGCTTCGCTAAAACCCAAGGCTGGGTTAAATTTAAAAGTTACATTGATGTGTTCGAGTTCTTCAATTAGTTTTTGATGATCAATAGTTTCATGATGCTTTACAATGCCGCATCGCATTAAATAAAGTGTTATACAACGATACATGGCACCTGTATCAACATACTTATAACCTAGCTTGGCCGCTAAAGCCTTGGCTAGCGTGCTTTTCCCGCATGATGAATAGCCATCGATGGCAATGGTTATTTGTTTCAAAATAGCTAAAGTTTGGGTGAATGAATCTTAACGCAAATTAAGTGAAGATTTTTGAAATATATGGAAATTAAAATTTGCAGCGAGAAGATATTTTTTAAAAAGCAGGGTAACCTTAGCTGTTTTTAGCTCTTAATTGACATTAAGCACACTAAATATTGCGTCTGTAATTTGCTGGCAAAGTAATTATCGTTTGCAAAATTTGTAATTTCAGTTGAATTAATTTTTAATCAACTGTTTTACCATTATAAGTTAAAGTGCTCGAAATCTTAGAAAAGTAACAAGCCATTCACTAACTCAGCAACTTCCTTAAACTCACCTCATTCGCAATTAAATCTCTTAGTAAGGCTATTGCAATGCGCTCTTGAATCATTGTGTCTCTATAACGAATTGTAACAGTATTGTCTTCTAATGTTTGATGATCAACGGTTATGCAAAAAGGCGTTCCTATGGCATCTTGTCTTCTGTAACGCTTGCCAATGGCGTCTTTTTCATCATATTGGCAATTGAATTCAAACTTCAAATTATCTAAAATTTCTCTTGCTTTTTCGGGCAAACCATCTTTTTTGGTTAATGGCATTACCGCAGCTTTTATAGGCGCTAAAATAGGAGGGAAGCTCAAAACCACGCGGCTTGAACCATCTTCTAATTGCTCTTCTTTGTAGGCACTACTCATTACAGCTAAAAACATACGGTCCAATCCCACAGAGGTTTCAACCACATAAGGTACATAACTTTGATTTAATTCTGGATCAAAATATTGCAATTTCTTTCCTGAATGTTGCTCGTGTGCTTTTAAATCAAAATCAGTACGGCTATGAATTCCTTCTAATTCTTTAAATCCAAAAGGAAATTCAAACTCTATATCGCAAGCAGCATTGGCATAATGTGCTAATTTTAAATGATCGTGAAAACGATATTTTGTTTTCCCTAAACCTAATGATAAATGCCATTTCATGCGTGTTTCTTTCCAATGGTTATACCAAGTCATTTCTTCGCCTGGGCGCACAAAAAATTGCATTTCCATTTGTTCAAACTCACGCATCCTAAAAATAAACTGACGCGCTACAATTTCGTTCCTGAAAGCTTTTCCTGTTTGAGCAATGCCAAAAGGAATTTTCATACGACCTGTTTTTTGTACATTTAAAAAGTTTACAAAAATACCTTGGGCTGTTTCTGGTCTTAAATAAATAGTGCTCGCTCCTTCGGCTGTGCTGCCCATTTCGGTGCTAAACATCAGGTTAAATTGACGCACATCGGTCCAATTTTTTGAACCACTTACAGGGCAAACAATTTCTAAATCTTCAATAATTTGTTTTACTTCTGCTAAGTCATTTTCTTCCAACGCATTTTTAAAACGCGTATTTATTTCTTCAGCTTTATCGAGGTATTCTTTTACACGTGCATTGGTTGCTTTGTATTGATTTTCATCAAAAGCTTCGCCAAATCTTTCGCGTGCTTTTGCAATTTCTTTATCGGCTTTAGCTAATATTTTACTAACATGATCTTCAATCAAAACATCGGCACGATAACGTTTTTTGCTGTCTTTATTGTCAATTAATGGGTCATTAAAGGCGTCTACATGTCCGCTAGCTTTCCATGTGGTTGGATGCATAAAAATAGCAGAATCAATACCCACAATATTTTCGTGCATTTGCACCATCGATTTCCACCAATATTCACGGATATTCTTTTTTAACTCTGCTCCATATTGGCCATAATCATAAACGGCACTTAAGCCATCATAAATTTCGCTGGATGGAAAAATATAGCCATACTCTTTGGCATGACTAATTACATTCTTAAATAAATCTTCTCCCGAAAGGGTTTTTGTTACGTTTGTGCTCATGCTGCAAAGCTAAAACTTAATTGTAAAACTTAAAGTATGGTTTGAAAATTTTATGAAATACCCATAATTGCAAGGCAAATCCAGTAAAATATAGCCTTTGAAACTAAGTGCAAGTAATATTATACCGATGTGAAATAAGTAATGGCCCAAATTTGTTTCACGGCATTTGTCCCAAACTTTTTTCCGATCGGCATTTACCAATGTAAGATTTTAAATTATCGGCATAATTTATAAATCACATTGGTATAATATGCAAATTCAAATAATTACTCCTCTTTGTTTTTTAGTTGCATTAAAAGATTATATGCTCCATTTAGCACAAAGTTTTTGTTATTAAACGAATCATCCATTGTAACTTCTGTAAGTCCTTTTTCTGAACTTCCAAGTTTAACCTCAACCATTTTAAATGTGTTTTTTGAGGTAGCAATAAATGCGTAATTAACGTTTTCGAATCTAACAATGGCTTCATCTGGTAATACTTTTGCATTATTGCTATTTATCTCTAATTCAGCATTCATAAACATGCCAGGGATTAATGTTTTGTCATATTTTTCAAAATGACAATGCACCTCCACACTTCTTTCTTCCGAAAGGTCTTTTCCAATTAAAATAATTTCGCATGGGTATTTTAGATCAGGTTTATGATTGGTGAAAGCCTGTAATTTTTGACCGATAAATATTTTATCTAAATCTTTTTCATAAATGGTTAAGCCAAGATGAATATCTGTTGGATTTACCAACTCAAACAAGACATCCGATGGATTTACATATTTTCCAATATTTACATTAACGTGCGATACATAACCATCAATAGGTGAACGTATATCAATACTGCGAGAGATCGTTTTTTCACTTAAGTTTTCAGGATTTATTCCAACGAGTTTAAGTTTTTCATGTAAAGATTTTAAAACTATTTTTTGATTCTGATAATCGGCTTCAGCTAGTTGAAATAATTTATCACTGGTTGCTTTGCTTAAATTAAGTTCTTTTTGTCGATTATAATCGGCCTCAAGAAACTTTAAATTGGAAGCAGTAGTTAAATAATCTTGCTGCAGCTGAATGTATTGCTGATCCTCCATCGTAGCTATAATTTCTCCTTTAGCAATATGCATGCCCGGTAGCAGTTTTGTTGATTTTAAAAAGCCACCTAAAGGAACACTTATTGAAACCATATTTTGTGGTGGAACATCTATAATACCATTCACTTTTAATATAGAGGAAATAGATTGCTCAGTAATCTGACCTATTGTGATGGTCATGTTTTTTAATTGTGCATCAGTAATTTCTACTGTTGTTTCAACAGTTTTATTTTCTGCTGTTTTTTCTGTTTTATTTTCTGCTCCGCAGGCCATTAACAGCGAGGAGGCTAATAAAAAAATGATATATTTATTCATAATCTAGTGCTTTATTTATTGGTTAAATAATTTAATTCGATAATGCTGTTATTTAGTTTAGAAACAGCATTCATATACTCAACTTTTATATTAAAGGCTTGGTTCGTAAGTACCACCCACTCTAAATAATTGATATTGCCATTGCGATATTGTTCGGTAGCGGCATTTATTGTTTCTTCAGCGTTTTTAATGCCTTTGTTTTCATAGTAGTCTACCATGTTAACGCTCGTAAGATAAGCTTGATATGCCTTTTTGAAATTCAATTGAAATAATGCAGTACTGCTCACCAAATTATTATCTGCAATTTGCTGATGAATTTTAAGCACATTTATTTTAGCCTTTTGAGATCCAAAAAATAAAGGAATGCCTACACCAGCTTGAAAGGATTGAAATCTTTTTGAAGAGGTGTAATAGATATTGTCAGGTCCCAATCCGGTAATGCTCGAATTACTGTATCCAACAAATAAATCAGGCAATAAAAATGCTTTTTCCAAATTTAGTTTTGATTTACTTAATTCCTTTTGTTGCTCTAATTGCAATAAAAAAGGATGTTGTTTAACGCTTGCTGCCTCAGTAATAATTGGTGCATTTATTTTTATTTGTTGGGCATCAGGAATTAATTCGGTTTTTGTGTTAATCAGTAAATTGAATGTAGCAAGTAAATTTTTATATTCTTGTTCTATTTGCGCTAATTGCAATTTAATTTGTGCGCGTTGCATTTCTGCTGTATTTTTTTCAAGTATATTACTTTCTCCTTTTTCAAATTTGAGTTCAGCATTTTTTAGAAATACACCATACATGCTATCCATACTATGCAAAACAAATTTTAATTGAGCGGCATGAACCACACTAAAATAAATAATACTCAATTCTTTTTTCAATTCAGTTTTTCTAATTTCTAAGGCTAAACCAGCATTTTTCCATTCATTGGTAAGTATGTTTTTTTGCTTGGTGTAAACCGTTGGAAATTTTAAACTTTGTGTGATGCCAAATTTAGTATCCATAAAGGCGCTGTTAAATTGCCCATATTCGCCTATTATTGATGTTTGTGGAACTTCCCAGGCACTGTGTTTTAGTTTTGAGTAAGCTTCCACATTTAATTTATCTGATTTTAGGGATAAATTATTTGCAAATGCACTATCAATGGCTGCCTTCAATTCAATATTGTTTTGAGCATTGACTTTGCTTGGCGATAAAGACATTGAAGATAAAATGAGGAGAATTGAAACAATTGGTTTGGTGTGTTTTTTCTTAAATCCCTTCTCAAACAATATATATAAAATGGGTAAAACAAAAAGGGTTAAGAAGGTGGCAATTAATAAACCACCAATCACAACAGTTGCTAATGGTCTTTGAACTTCAGCCCCGGCACCATTGCTTAAAGCCATGGGTAAGAATCCTAAAGATGCCACAAAAGCAGTCATTAACACAGGGCGTAATCTAATTTTAGTACCCATCAAAACAATTTTTCTCGTATCTGTCCAGCCTTCCTCTTTTAGCCGGTTAAATTCGGCAATCAACACAATACCATTGAGTACTGCAACACCAAACAAGGCTATAAAACCAACGCCTGCCGAAATGCTAAAAGGCATACCGCGCCAAGCTAAAGCAAAAATACCGCCTACCGCTGATAGCGGGATGGCTGAGTATATTAATAATCCCTGTTTAATTGAGTTGAAAGAAAAATAGAGCAAGATGAAAATTAATAACAATGAAATTGGCACAGTAATACTTAATCTTGCTTTTGCAGCATTTAAATTTTCAAATGCGCCTCCGTAGGTTACATAATAGCCTGCCGGGAATTTTATTTTCTTTTCAATTTTTTGTTGTAACTCTGTAACTATTGATTGTACATCGCGACCAGCAACATTAAATCCAATAATTATTCTTCGTTTAGCATCTTCACGCTGTATCTGATTGGGTCCTTCCTTCAATTCTACTGCGGCTAATTGATATAGTGGTATTTGAGAACCATTTGGCGTTGCAATTAGTAAATTCTTTATGTCTTCTATATTTTTGCGCTGTTCTCCATTTAATCGAACTACCATATCAAAACGTTTTTCTCCTTCATATACAGCTCCTGTTGATTGTCCTGCTAGTCCAGTATTAACTATTTTGTTGATGTCGCTAATATTTAATCCGTATTGTGCAATAGCAGGTCTGTTGTAGCTTATAATAACCTGTGGCATGCCCGAAACAGGTTCAACATAAATGTTTTTTGTACCTTCAACAGTAGCCGAAATATCACCTAACAATTTAGCATAATGTGCAAGTGTGTCCATATTTTCGCCAAATATTTTGCAAACCACATCTTGCTTGGCACCTGTCATTAATTCATTAAAACGCATTTGAACTGGAAATTGAAAACTTGTTGTGATGCCAGGAATATCGGCTACAGCTTTACTCATTTTTTCTGATAACTCAGGGAATGTTTTTGCTGAGGTCCACTCTTTTTTATCTTTTAAAATTACCATCATATCAGCCGCTTCCATAGGCATTGGATCAGTAGGAATTTCACCACTTCCAATCTTCGTAACCACTTGCTCTACTTCTGGGAATTTTTCTTTTAAAATTTTTGCAGCTCGTTGTGTACTTTCAATAGTTGTATTCAAATTACTGCCCATTAAAACTCGTGTTTCTACGGCAAAATCGCCTTCTTCGAGCGCTGGTATAAACTCACCTCCCATGTTGGATAATACATATATGGAAATTGCAAATAACGTTAGAGCAGTTGCTATGACTGTTTTTGGAATATTTAAAACTTTGTTCAGTGCTTTTTGATAATGACGTTCAAAGAACTCCATCATTTTATCTGAAAAAGTTTTTTTATGACTAATTTTTTTACTCATCATCAATGAACTCATCATGGGCACATAAGTTAAGGATAGTATAAATGCACCAAGCAAAGCAAAAGCCACTGTTTGTGCCATTGGAATAAACATTTTGCCTTCAATACCTTGCAATGCAAATGTGGGCAGATAAACTATTAAAATAATTATTTGTCCGAAAACCACACTGCGCGCCATCTTTGTAGAAGCACCAGTTACTTCATCATCCATTTGTTGTTGGGTTAACTGGTTAACTGAAGCAAAATGTTTACTATGCGATAGCTGATGTAATACCGCTTCAACAATAAAAACAGCACCATCTACAATGAGTCCAAAATCTAGTGCGCCTAAACTCATTAAATTTCCTATCACGCCAAAAACATTCATCAAAATAATAGCGAATAGCATAGCTAATGGAATAACTGAAGCAACTAAAAATCCTGCTCTTAAGTTGCCTAAAAATAAAATCAGCACAAAAAGTACGATAAGTGCTCCTTCCATCAAATTGGTCTCCACAGTGCCAATAGCATTATTTACCATTTTAGTGCGGTCAAGAAAGGGTTCAATAATTACTCCTTCTGGTAGTGTTTTTTGAATTTGCGCTACTCGGGCTTTTACATTTTTAATTACATCACTACTATTTTCTCCTTTCAACATCATGACCACTGCACCAGCTACTTCTCCCTGGTTGTTATAACACATTGCACCATATCTTGTAGCACTGCCAAAGCGCACTTCAGCAACGTCACGAATTAGCAATGGAGTGCCATTAGAGGTGTTTTTTACAAATACAGATTTAATGTCTTCAATGCTTCCTATCAAGCCTTCACTTCTGATGTATAAAACTGTTGGACCTTTTTCTATATATGCTCCGCCAGTATTCTGATTGTTGTTTTCAAGTGCCCTAAAAACATCATTGATAGTAATATTATATGCTTTTAATTTAGTGGGTTCAACAGCTATTTCATATTGCTTTAATTTACCACCAAAACTGCTCACATCGGCAACACCTTTTACACCTAACAATTGTCTACGCACCATCCAATCTTGTATGGTGCGTAATTCCATTGCATTGTATTTGTTTTCGTAACCTGTCTTAGGCCTTACTGTATATTGGTATATCTCGCCAAGCCCAGTTGTAACAGGCCCCATTGAAATTGAACCAATACCATCAGGCATATCAGCTTGTACTTGTTGCAATCGCTCCGCAACCTGCTGGCGCGCCCAATAAACATCAATATCATCATCAAACACAATTGTTACCAATGATAAACCAAATCTTGAAAAACTTCTTATTTCATGTAAGCCCGAAATATTACTGTTGGCTAATTCTATAGGAAATGTTACCAAACGCTCAATATCAGTTGCTCCTAAAGAAGGAGCAACTGTGATAACTTGTACCTGATTATTTGTAATATCAGGCACTGCATCTATTGGTAATTTTGTAAATTGATAACTCCCGTAACCAATCAAGGCAATGACGAATAAACCAATAATTAGTTTGTTTTTGATTGAAAATCCAATGATTTTATTTAGCATATTTAATCCTCCTCTTCGCGCTCCTCAGGATTATTTGAAGGAGCAGATTTTACGATGTTTTCATTTAATTCTGTATGTCTAATTTTACCACCTAAATAGCCTACTCTTGCCATCGCTGCAAAGGAGAAAATAGATAAAACAAGCAATACGTAAAAAACTTTGTCTGTAAGTGATGGTTTTATTGTACTTGCGATAATACTTATTAAAGCAAAGAAGCCCGTAATAGACATAATAACTATAGCAAACTCAGCAGCTTCTTCGTGAAATTCGATGCTGGTTTCTGAGACGCCACTGATGCCTTCAACAGTCTCCTCTGCAGGCTCGCCAGTTAAATATACTGGCACCGCAATTAAAGCCATTGCCGCAATTACATAGGCCGAAAGTATTTTAATTTTTAATTCTTTGGCAATAAAACCATATCCTAAAATGATGGTGCCTATCAACGTCCCAATAATGGGGAAATGATTAAGCAACAAATGAAAATGTGTTGCATTCATAATAAATATTTTAAAGGTGATTAATGAAAAAGACACGCATTGTGTCTAATTTAGCTATTAGCAAATAGTTTTCGGGGGTTGAAAAATGCTATCTAAATTATGATTTGGAATGAACTCTTCTGAAAAAAAAATATGCTCAATTTCTATTACAATTTGCGGAAAAACGCTTAAAGATTCAGGAATAGTAAATGTTGGACTTAAATGAACATGACCAACATCACTCGAGTGATTTAAAGGTAAGGATTTATGAGCTGCGTCAGCATGATTTATATTGCTAAAATAGTGCAACACTATAAAATCAAAAAAGGAAATATTGGGTGTTTCTTGCTCTTTATGATGGTGGTAATGTTCTATCAACAATGGAATTCTTACTACATCTTCAAAAAATGTAAAGTTGGTAACTATTTGTAACGAAAGAAAGAGTGATAAAACCAATTTCATATTTCAAAGGTATTCATTTTATTTGAAATAAATTTTAGAAGGTATTAATCCTACCTTAAACTCATTGATTAGCGCACCTTTGGAGTTGTAATTATATATTTTTCCTTTTTGAATATAGTCGATGGCATCTGCTGCAAAAACATGTCCTGTTTTAGGTTCAATACTTAAGCCATAAAAATTTTTAGCATCTCCAGTAATGATTGCTGAACTTGGCAAACTGCTTGCGCTAACTGCAAGTTGAAACACATGTTTATTGATGTAATATAAGGTGTCGTGGGTGTCGTTAATGCACAAGCGCTTGGGAGACTCGTTTAATAAGAAATCCATTCTTTTTTCAATGCTTTTATTTACAGGATTTATACAGAATAAAGCGCCTGCTTTGTTCATTGATGCATCGCCTTGACACAAGACCCACAATTTTCCATTTTTATCTTCAACAATACTTCCAGGGCATTGCGCTAAAACTAAACTATCTTCTAGCAAATCATTAGCCGCATTTACAACATATAATTTGTCATTTTTTAAATTGGTTATAAATACCTTGCCATAAAGCATATGCATTTCTTCGGTCCAACCATGAATGGTAATTTCTCCTTGTTTGCTATTATTACTCAAATTAATGATGCTTACACGATTGCTCTTGTAATCACTAACGTAGGCTTTTGATCTGCTTACTGGAATTATATATCTTGGTGAAGTTAATCCTGTAATGCTAGTTCTTCGTTCAAAATTTTCAGGATTCAATACTTCTATTTTTTGAGAATTATTAACTACGGCATAGTACCAACCGTTTATGTATGACATGCTTTCGCAAACATCGCCCAAACTCTGATTGTTTACTTGCTTGTAAATATCTTCTACTACACTTTTGTCATCTGCATTGTAATAGCTAATAGAAGCATTTCCAAATTGAAAATTACCTTCATTAATGATGTAAATTCCATGCTCGCTTTGCAGATTTATATTCGGTTTTATCTCTTCCTCAGGCTTGTCTGATTTGCATGAAGAAATGATTGTTGAAATAAACATCAAAACAAAAAAGAATACTAAAAAGCGAGTTGTGTGCTTCATTATTTTCATGATTTATAATTCCCAATTTTATCATCAATAAATAAATTTTTTGAACTATGGCAATGCAATTTAAGATTGATAATGAGTTCTTCATTTTGGCCTTGCAACGCTGTGTTTTTTATATTTTTAATCAGTTGCATTACTTCTTCAAAACTTCCTTCTACAACTGTTTCAAAAGGACAAACTACATAATTTAATCCTGAAGATATTATTAAAGCAATGGCTTCATCAATAATTTTATATTTATCAATATTATTGCTCAATGGCAATAATTGTATTGCAGCATTTATTTTAGGATTTTCCATAGTTTGATTTAAAGTTAAATACCAAGCCTCCTCTATAATTGATGCCCGGCATGGGGCGTGCAGTTAAAACTTGATAATTTGTATTTAGTAAATTATTAATTTGAAATTGTATATCAATACTTAATTTTTTGTAATCAAACTTGTAGGCTAAGCTAAGGTTATGCATATAATAGGGTTCAAGATATTGACTATGATCACTACTCGTGTAGCGGTAACCAGTGTATGTATGGTTAAGCATTACGGTGGTTTTTTTGTAAGTTAAACCATAATTAAATTGACCTGTATAAAGTGGCACATAAATCAATTGTTTGTTTGTAGATGCATCGCTATTGAGCTTTGAAACAGTATTTTCTGACAATACATAACTTGTTTTAAAATTACTAAACAACTTTAGTCGCTTTCCATTGTATTGATAACTTGTGTTTGTTTCAGCACCTCTGCTCCAAACATGCATCAAGTTTTGAGGACTCCAAAAAGCGCCATTAGGCAGCCAAATAATCCAATTTTCAATTTCTCTGCTAAAAGCTGTAAGTTCAAATGTAAAGCTATATTTCTTTTTATTTTTTGGAATCACTAACATCAATCCGCCTTCAAAAGCATAACCACTTTCGGGTAATAAATTTTGATTGCCACCTTCTTTCCAAAATAAATCGTTAATGGTGGGTATTCTATAAACCCTGGCAGCATTGGCTTTAATTTTTAACCACCTAGTAATATAATAATCGATTCCTAATGACCAAGTTAAAGGCACTGGGGTTGTGTTTACCCATTCCTTACGGACAGAAGCAACAGCAATTAAATTCGCTTTTTTATTTAAATATTGAAACGATGAAAATAAAGCCATTTTATTTTGCACCGGAATAAGTTTGCTAAATTCAATACTTTGTGATTGCGCATAGGTATTATTTGCTCCAAGTATCCAAATGTTGCATCCAATGTTTCTATTCATCAATATTTCATTAATAGTTGTTTGTGATTTATTTTCAGCAATCTTGCTAAACTCTGAATCCTTATACTTTAATGCTTCATTAAAATAAGCACTTCTAATATTTAAATTCCATAGTTTATAATAGCGATGATAACTTGCTGTAAAACGCATAGCACGGTCCTCTTGAAAGGCATCACTATTTTGTTGAAATAGGGTAGGAGGTATTTCTCGTTTGTTTTCTTGCAACCAAATATGGGTTTCAAGCAATTGATTTTCTTTAATCTTAAAATAATTTTCCTGGATTAGGGTGTTTTGATTGGCCGATGCATTGGGCAGTTTACGGGTTTCTTGAACTTCATTGGCAAATGAAATATAATCAAAATTGTGTAATGAACTATTATGATAAAATTTGGTGCTATTGGCAAATTTTAAGTTGCTATAATCAGCAGAAACAAGCATGCTTTTTTCATTAAAACTTCCTGCACCCGTATAAAGTTTTACATTAGTGCCATCATTAAAATTACTTTTAGTTTGCAAATGCAAGGCCCCACCTATGGCCCCACTTCCCCATGTAGCGCTCTTGCCACCGTATTGTAAACTCATGTTGTTGAATAAGCCTGCTGGCAATAACGATAAATCTATCATTCCAGTAACTGGACTTTGTAAATTAAATCCATTCCACAATATTGCGGTATGATTGGCGCTTCCTCCTCTAAATGAACTACTCGCTAAACCACCTCCACCATAACTTTTAATATAAACAGAGCTCATTCTGTTGAGCACTTCAGCGGCACTTAAATTAAGGCTATTGGCTAAAAAAGTTGAATCTAATTTTTCAGTTTTAAGTCCTTGATTATGAAAAATAACTCTTACTTCGGAAGCAACTTCAAACTGCTTAATTATATGCACGCTATCTTTTTGTGCCTTGGATATTGAAGCCCAACAACAAAAGCACAACAAAAATAACAATTGCAATTTCAGCAGCATTTAATTTTTTTTATGGCAAGGTAAAGGCATGAGAAATTTCTCTAAAAAAAGAAAAACTTTGTCACCGCTTTTTCACCGAAAGCCTTGATTTATGGCATGAGGCAGGTCTTCTGACTTGTTTTTAGTTATGCAGCCTTCCCGTTTTATAACAGTGGCAGTAGTGCAAAACTTGTGATTTTCAACACCAAAAACTTACAGCAGCGGGAACTGTTCTTGATTTTCACAAGATTCCCTTTTAATCCGCAAGAGCGAAACCAAATGCAATGCGAAGATAGGATTTTTTTTAGTAGGTACATTGAATTTAAGATTCCTCTTAGTTTCGATAATTTTGCTTGTCTTCGTCATTGCGGCCTCGAGCCGCAATCTTACAAACTACTTCCTAAAGGTCTCAATTTTGTGGTCTAAAAATATAGTATAAAACAACTTTAAATCACTAATTTGTGACTAAGGAATAGAATGTTTTTCATTTAATATTATCTTATTAAGTTATATGTAAAATAAAAGTGGATGATAGCGGGTCAAGCCCGCTATGACATTCTTATAATGATTTATAACAATAGTTGTGCAAGTGCTTAATCTTACTTTATTCAAAGTTTAATCAAAAATTAAAAACTTCAACATTCAAAGTTTAAAATTCCTTGTTTCTTGTTCATTATTTATTTTCATAAATAAAATCAAGAACAAAATTCAACTTTAATAATCAATCACCTGCTCTTCCATCTCACTCGGAATCTCAATAAAATCATATTGTTGATTTCTTAACTGTGGAATAAAACCAGCTTCCTTAATTGCATTTTGAATGCCATTTGCTGTAAAGCGATGTGGCGCACCAGCAGCCGAAACTACATTTTCTTCAATCATAATAGAACCAAAATCATTGGCACCAGCATGTAAACATAGTTGAGCTACCTCTTTACCAACAGTAAGCCAAGAGGCTTGTATATTCACCACATTTGGCAACATAATTCTACTTAAAGCCAACATGCGAATGTACTCCGAACCGCTTACATTATTTTTAATGCCTTTTATTCTTCTCAATAATGTTCCATCATCCTGAAAAGGCCATGGAATAAAGGCTAAGAAACCTTTTGCATCTGCAGGTTTTTCACTTTGTACTTGGCGTAACCAAACCAAATGTTCAAAACGTTCTTCAATAGTTTCAATATGCCCAAACATCATGGTAGCTGAGGTAGTTAAATTCAATTGATGTGCAGCGCGCATCACATCCAACCATTCTTTACCAGTACATTTTCCTTTTGAAATCAATCTGCGCACACGGTCATTTAATATTTCGGCACCGGCACCTGGTAAACTATCTAAACCGGCTGCTATTAAAGCTTTCAACACTTCGGTATGTGTGCTTTTTTCTAGTTTAGTGATATGTGCAATTTCAGGCGGGCCTAAGGCATGCAATTTTAAATCGGGATACAACTCCTTAAGTTTGCTAAATAAATCAACATAATAACTTAAACCTAAATCTGGATGATGACCTCCTTGAAGCAATAACTGACGTCCACCATAACGAAAAGTTTCTTCAATTTTTACTTTGTATTGTTCAATAGTAGTGATATATGATTCATTATGACCAGGCACCCTAAAGAAATTGCAAAACTTGCAGTTGGCTGTACAAACATTGGTTGTATTGGCATTGCGGTCGATAATCCAAGTAACATGCGGGTCATTTTTCTTATGTATTTTGCGCATTTCATTGGCAGTGTAAACCAAATCTGCTAAAGGTGCGTTGTGATATAAATGTACACCTTCTTCTAAACTTAAAAATTCAAAATTTAAGGCTTTACTTAATAAGGCATCATTATTCATGGGCTTTTGCTAATTTTTTTGTTCAATCTAACCAGGTTATTTTAAGTAACAATCTCATCTTGTAAAAGTTCTTGATAAACTTGGGCTTATTTCATTAATTTTGTCGTCAATAATTCGTAAAAGTACATATTTAAGGCATGAACAAATCAATAGAACTAGATTTTTTACCAAAAATTGGAATAACCTGCGGTGATATTAATGGCATTGGGTTGGAAGTAATCATCAAAACCTTTGCCGATAATAGAATGTTACAATGCTGTATTCCCATTATATACTGCAATGCCAAGGCTGCAATTCAATATCGTAAGAGTGTAAATTTAACCGATTTTGGATTTCATCAAATTAAAAATGCAAGCGAGGCTACAAACAAAAATGTGAATTTGCTAAATGTATATGATCAAGAAGTAAAATTAGAACCAGGCGTTTCATCTTCCCAAGCAGGCGAATTATCTCTTGCCTCAATTAACGCTGCAATTAATGACATTAAAGCAGGTTCAATAGATGCTATTGTAACTGCACCTATCAATAAAGATAATATTCAATCTCCAGATTTTAAATTTGCTGGCCATACTGAATATTTTGCTCAACAATTTGAAGCTAAGGAGCATTTAATGTTTCTAATTTCAGATAATTTAAAGATTGGAACTGTTACTGGTCATATTCCAATTAGTCAAGTGGCGGCTCAATTGAGTATCGAAAAAATTATAAGTAAAGCAAAACTAATGGCTTTTTCTCTGCAGCATGATTTTGGTGTAAGAAAACCAAGAATTGCTATATTAGGTTTAAATCCTCATGCTGGCGACAATGGTGTTATAGGCGATGAGGAAAAGAATATAATTATCCCGGCCATCGAAAAGCTTAAAGAACAAGGCATCTTGGCTTTTGGTCCTTTTGGTGCTGATGGTTTTTTTGGTAGTGGTATTTTTACCAAGTACGATGCAGCTTTGAGTATGTATCACGATCAAGGTTTAATACCTTTTAAAACAATGGCTTTTGAAAATGGAGTAAATTATACCGCTGGTTTATCTATTGTAAGAACTTCGCCAGACCATGGCACTGCGTATGATTTAATGGGAAAGAATATCGCCTCAGAATCATCATTTAGACATGCTGTTTATGCAGCAATAGATATATTGTATCAACGACAATTACAGGCTGAGATAGCTACAAATCCGCTAAAAATAAGTGTGCAAAAAAGAGAAAGAGATAGGTAGTTATTGCGTATTAATTTAGTGCTTAGCTCTTAAAAAGTTGGCTACATCCAGACTAAAAAGCAAAGCGCCATTAGTTCTTAAATGGCTTGCATCTTCATAGAATAATTTATTGCGATAGGCAGGATTTTGATCATCATAGCTAAAATATAACGCTTTGCTTTCGGTTAAATTTTTAATTCTTTCTTCAAAAGCTAGGTTTCTGAGTTTAAATTTTGGTGGAAAAACAAGTACTAACGTAATTTGATTTTTACAACACAAATCAACAAATGAATTAAACTTATTTAGGGTTCACTCAAAAAGTTGCATGTTTTAAAATTAGTTCAAAACAAAACTGTGAGTTATTCTTGAGTAAAAACATGTATTTTATTTTTGATATTTGACACTTTACAAAAGTATAGACATGCTGCTGCATCAACCTGATT
>CAIKXD010000060.1 GCA_903831265.1 uncultured Bacteroidota bacterium | reverse complement strand
TTATGAGCATAGCTTATAATTGACAAAAATAAATGAATTTAATTTTATTAATTATGAGCATAGCTTATAATTGACAAAAATAAATGAATTTAATTTTATTAATTATGAGCATAGCTTATAATTGACAATATATTTAGGTTATTTAAAAGTGACTAGGTTGCGAGAGGCGTCCACTTTTATTGGAGGTGGTGGGACTGGTATAGGTTTAATCTTTTTTATACTTTTTTTAGGTGGGCTCATTAATAAATGTGAGATATTATTCATTTTTATCTTTGATTAAAATGGTCAATTTTGAGCAAAGCTCACAATTATTCGTTCTTATCCTTGATAAGAATGGTCAAGTCATAAGCAAAGCTAATGTCTTATTCATTTTTATCCTTGATAAGAATGGTCATCTGACTGAACCCAATTGTTGGGATGGTACTATTATCTTCAAATAATACCCGCGCTTTCCAGTTGCGTTGAGTGATGGGATTGGAGTTGTTAAGATCTAGCCATATGGGAAAATTACACTCGTACGTTAAACGTGTGTTGTCTTGCACTAAAGTGTTGATGGTGGCCAACGTGTTATTTCTCTGATGGGAAAGCGTATCATATGAGCTTGGGATATTTAAGTTTAATAATTGTACTGTGTAGGACTGGTTAAGGGCCCCTACTGAAAAAATTGTATCGGCTTCCCAAGTCTCATCAATACCAGATTTATAACCCTCAACTGGAATTCTATTATTTTTAAATCCACAAATATTTGCCATTCGAATATCATTAAATAAAATATACTTGTTTGTTACTTGGTTATGTGGTCTTGGTGGTTTTGTTAATCCGGGTGTAGAATCATTGTTAAATAATAATTCTGACTCAATTCGGTTTGTTTTTACGCTTGTTACATTATAAAAAGGGGATGGTGTTGCGGTACACATATCTAAGCGTTCATTTTCACCTCTAAATATAATAGAGGGATATAAATCTGTTGTATTGTCGTATGCAACACTAAATAATACCAATGGAAATGGAGAATCTGAAGAATACACGGAACCGATAACTTCACCTTTAACAATATCAATACACATACTATCTTTTGTTAAAAATTTTATTATTTCATCATTGATATCAGGTAATGGTGTTATGACTTCGCCATCAATAATATATTTATAAGTATTTATTCCCGTGCCATTCGTTGTTAAAATTATACCAAATGCGCAAGTTTCAAATGGTAATACTTTATCTGTTGATAAAACTGGTTTAGTTGTCAACACCATTGCACATTCTCCAAAAACTAAAGGCCTGATACGAAAAGTACCCGCTCCTTTAGCGATTGGTAAATTAGAATAAACAAAAGAGTCGTTTGTATCCAATGTTCCACCACTTCTTTGTAAGACTTTTGAGGTTGGAGTGGTTTTCGATACATTATTACCCCCTAGATTGGTATCGTTGGCGAAATCATAGAATATTTGATTGTCTGCTTTTTTTGCCATTATTTTTAACTTTTTGGAGCTTGGATCTAGCTCAACGTGCCATTCATATCCGATTTCGGATGGAGCAAATGCGGATAATTCACTATTTAAAGCAATGGTCATATCTACAAAAAGGTCATTGTAGTTAAGTAACGTGTATGTACCGTGTGTAAAATATACTTGATGCACTTCACCTGTTGAATTGTTAAACTGATATTGCATCCCATTGTTTGATGCATCAATGACCAACTGATTAACATCAACTTGTAATGCAAGTGATTGCAACGCAATTTGGGTACCTGGGTTTAAAATTAAATCTTGGTTCAATGTATTATCGAAAAAAGCTTGAGTTTGGTTAGAAGTTAATCTTAATAATTTCATATATTATTATTTGAGAAATTAATTT
>CAIKXD010000059.1 GCA_903831265.1 uncultured Bacteroidota bacterium | reverse complement strand
CCTCCGTTACATATACGATGGACTTGCTAAAGGAGCAATCCACCCGGATAATGCCTCTGCCCTACCCGAAGGCTTAATTGGTTTATACGAAGTAGCCTTTGATGAAAATATACCTGTTAATGAACGCCAAAAATTACTAAAGCGTTTTGGTCTTTGGGCTCTACTGAAAAAAGAAGTAAGCGCAAATTTTGTATCAGAAGTATTAGGAGAATCAGAGGAAGATATATTAAATTTCATTGCCACTTACTCTACATGGTTTAATAGCCAAGAGAGTGGTAAATTTCAATTGTATCATGAACGTTTGAAGGTGTATCTTTTACAGAGATTTTCTGAGAAAGAAGTAAATGGACTACATGAAAAATTTATTGTTCGATTAGAACAAGCGATTGACGAACGAAAGGCAGATGAGTTGGAGTTATATTCTTTGGAGTTTTTGAGTGAGCATTTGTATTTGTCTTCGCAACAAGCTAAACAATATAAACGATTGCATGAATTCGTAAATAGTGAAATTATATGGCGAAGGCAAATTGAAGTTTCTATAGGTTATAAATGGAGTCAAAAAGCAATTCAATATGGAATAAAAGAGGCAGCAAGAAGAGAACTCGAAATAAATACATTGCGTTCATCTGTAAATAGTGTAAAACTTTGGCAACAAGAACAAAATAGTACTGTAGAAATATTAAGATTGCTTAGCATAGGAAGTTATGAAATAGCCCTAAAACGAGCAGAAAATTGGGATTTAGAAAGGCAATTTAAGCTCTATTTACTGATGTTACATGAACTTACAATAGGAGAAAGTAGAGAAGCTATTTTTCGAAAGGAAAGTTGTATTGCTATTTTGAATACAATAACCCAAACACCAGAAGATCTTTCGGTATTAGATTGGACAAAATTTTATCCAGAATATGGAGTCTATCAAATAAGCACAAGAATGATTGAATTAGAATTAGATGTTCAAGGGATTTGGAATAGAGGGAACTATGTATTTGAAAAAATAGAAAATTGGGATGGGATTGATATAAATTTAATGTACAATTTAATATTAAGAATATCAGATGATTTTGATAGGGATTTATGCCTAAGTAAATTAGCAATTGAATGTTTTCGACAAAATTTAAAAAATAAATCAAATGTTATAATCGCTGAAATTAAAAGAGATAAGAATAAGATTAATACTCTATTAAAGATATCGCAACTATTTTTTGAAAGTGGGGATGTTAATATGTCAAAAAAATTTATTGAAAAATGTATTTCTATTGCAGATACCAACACAGATGAAGAATATAAATCTATCGCTTATGTAGAAATTTATAAACAGATAAAGCAATTGGAATTAAAAATAGATTCTGATGTAATTAAACAAAAAGCCTACAATTACTGCGAAGAGATATTAAACCCATACTTCAAATCAATATCATTTATCTCTATTGCTTTGATATTTATTGATTTAGATGAGAAAGATGAAGCCGAAAATTCATGGTTTCAAGCTGGAATTTACATTCACCAAATAGAATTTGAAGATGAGAAAGATTATGCTTTAAAAGAACTTGCGGAATTAGAAGTTACATTAGGAAAAATGGATGAGGCAATATGCACCTCATTAAAAATTGAAGGTGATTGGTGGAGAGCAGAAGCTATAGCCGAAATTTCAAAATCATTTACTAAGTCTGGTAATTTAAATGAAGCCAAAAAAGTTACTTTTCATTTAAAGCAGGAATTCATGCGATCAAATGCCATACAAAATATAATTATTG
>CAIKXD010000058.1 GCA_903831265.1 uncultured Bacteroidota bacterium | reverse complement strand
ATTTCAAATCAAAATACTAACAACTCCAAAAAAGATAATTCAAAACCAAAAGAAAACTTTAACAATATGGGTATAAGAACTAATTTACAAACGGCCAGCAATTATTTACCTAATACAAATGTACCTCCTCAAAATTATCCAATTATGAATAATAAAGAGCTTGTAGATACTGTACAAGAATATCCGAATCCAAATGCAGCAACCGATAAGTATTTCAATCAAAATGTTTATCAACAAAAGCAACGTGCTGGAGACCCTGTTAACAGTAGTATTCCACAAATATATTCGCTAACTGGAGATTACATGAATTCAAAGGAATTCATTCATAATAATATGCAACCTTTTAATGGGGGTAAACCTAAAGGACAAATATATAACAATAATAATGCTGAAACCATTTTAGACAATTATGTAGGAAACGGTTCTCAGACAATTAAAAAGATTGAACAGGCACCTCTTTTTAAACCACAAGACAACGTTCAATGGACTTATGGCATGCCAGATATGAGTGATTTTTATCAATCAAGACAAAACCCAGTAAACAGAAATAATATGGTTAAACCGTTTGAATCGATACGTGTTGGTCCAGGTTTAGACAAAGGATATAGTGCAGAGGGTAGTCTCGGATTTAATGCAGGAATGGAAGCACGTGATAAATGGTTACCAAAAACGGTTGATGAATTACGTGTGTCTACAAATCCCAAACAAGAATATACTTTAGACAATCTTCAGGGTCCTGCTGCATCAGCAATTAAGAATCTTGGTATTGAAGGAAAGATGGAAAAATATAGACCGGATACCTTTTTTGTTAATTCTCAAGATCGTTGGTTAACTACAACTGGTGCTGAAAAAGCAAACAGATTTGTTTCTGAAGAGATACAGAAAACATCTAACAGAAATGAAACTACTAAATTTCAACACGGCACTCCTAATTCTACTCTTAAGACAGCAAGTTATGTTCCAAAGAAACATGAAGAGTCTAAAAGACAACAATTAGACGGATTTGAAGTTGGACCTTCTAAAACAAAGGGTACAGGGGGTCATCAAGATTTAGAACAAACACTAAGCAGTCATATAAATTACACGAATAATCGAGCTATCAATCAACAACCGCAAACATTTGGTTCCGGATTTACAAGTGCTATTGGTGCCGCAATTGCTCCTATTATGGATATACTAAGACCATCCAGGAAAGAAGAATATAGTTGTAATATGCGAGTATATGGTAACATTGGTGGCGAGGTACCTGGCAACTATGTTTTAAACAACGGAGATGTTCCTGATGTAACCGTAAAAGAAACCACATTATATGAACCTAACTCTTATATCGGAAATCAGAGTCATAATGCTGCATATGCTGTTACAGAACAACAGGCGATTGCGAATCAACGCGACACTGTAAACCACGAACAATTTATGGGTATGTCATCTAAACATGGTTCGAGACAATATGATGCCGTTTATAGGCAAACGAACAATGATATAAAAGAAAAGGTTGTTGTATCAAGAACAAATCAAGGTAATGCTAAGCATTTCAATTCCCAAATAAACGTTACAATGTCAAAGTTGGATGCTGATCGTGAAAATAACAGATTATGGGCACCACAAGCAACTATACGTAATGGTCCATCAGTACAGACATATGGAAAAGCCAGTATGCCACAATACTACAATGAATGTCAAGGTTGTGAACGTATTGCACCTGATTTATTAAATGCCTTTAAAGAAAATCCTTTTACACATAGTTTGTCAAGTGCAGTTTAAATAATAAAAATACTAATAAAATAATAAATGCGTTATATTAATATATAAAAACACTACATTAATATAAATAATCTAAAAATGACACTAATTATTCATCAAAACATAAAAGACAAATTAAAATACTTCAACGATATACATAAAATTCCCTATATTATTTTTAATGGTCCAAGCGGAACCGGAAAAAGTACAATTGTGAATGATTTTATTTCGTTGATTTATGATGGAAATAAAGATAAAATAAAGGATTTCGTGATGTATGTAAATTGTGCACACGGCAAGGGCATTAAATTTATTAGAGACGAATTAAAGTTCTTTGCAAAAACACATATTAATTCAAATGGTGGTGGAACTTTTAAAAGCATTGTCTTATTAAATGGTGATAAACTAACAATGGATGCACAATCGGCGTTAAGACGATGTATAGAGTTGTTCAGTCATAACACACGTTTTTTTTTAATTGTTGAAGATAAATATAAAATGCTGAGACCTATTTTGTCTCGTTTTTGTGAATTATACATATCTGAACCAGAATATAATGGGAAACCAATTAATCTTTACAAGTATAATATTGATCAAACATTTAAACTAACAGACATAAAAACACAAAGAATTGATTGGTTGAAAAAAGAATTAACCAAAACTATAAAGCAAAAAATGAACGAAGCAGATTTATTAAAATTCGTCACAAAATTATATGAAAAAGCGTATAATGCATTAGATATTATTCAGTTGCTTGAAGAAAAGAATTTCGAAATAGATGATAAAAAACGGTATGAATTATTGGTTGCATTTAACAAGGTAAGAAAGGAAATTAGAAATGAAAAACTATTATTATCATTTGTTATTAATTTTACGTTCCTAGATAAAACAGTCGATTTAGAGAATT
>CAIKXD010000057.1 GCA_903831265.1 uncultured Bacteroidota bacterium | reverse complement strand
TTTCAACACTTTAAAAGTACTAAAAATCTATGGCTTTACACTGATTTAAACATCATAAGTTACTAACAATCAGTTGTTTAGATAGTGAAATAAATTCAAATCCATTATAATGAGAACGCTGCAAGGTGATTTCATTGAGTTTTGAGCATTAAAATGTTTGAAAGTATTGATATCATTACGTTACAGAGCGATTTCATTTTTGTATTTTTACTTTATGATAAAACAAAGCAATCTTAAGTCTTTCGCAGACCTAGCAGTAGAGCACCGTGTTGTAAATACACCATTATTTGATAGAGTAAATGCCATTGTTGATTGGCAAGTAATACAACGTTTACTTACAAAGTATTATCAAAAAGGACAAAGTGTTGATGGTAGAGAGAGTTATGACAGCTTGATTTTATTTAAGATGCTTCTTTTGCAAACATGGTATGGTTTGAGTGATGAGTCTATAGAGGAAAATGTTCGTGACCGAATATCATTCAGTAAATTTTGTTGTATTGCCATGGATCAAGATGTTCCAGACAGCACGGTGTTGTGTCGTTTTAGAAGTGCGCTTAACAAACACAATGCCTTTACTGAATTGCTAACAACCATAAATCAACGGATGGAGGATGCCGGTTTAATGGTAGTAAAAGGTGCTATTATTGACGCAAGTGTAACGCCTACACCAAGAAAACCAAGAGGCAAAAAAGAATTTGATATTGTAGTTGAAGATAGAAAAGAAGATCAAGTAACCCCAGCAAGTAAACTGGTTCAAATTATAAAGCCCAATGTAGACCAAGAAGGAGCCTGGATAAAAAAGGCAGGTAAATTACATTATGGCTACAAGCAACATACAGTAACTAATCAAGAAGGGTTTATACTTGGCATACACACAACAGCAGCAAACGAGAGCGATATAAAAAATTTAGAAAGTGCATTAAACACCGTGAAATTAAAAGCTCGTACTCCTGTATACGCAGATAAAGGCTATGCTAGCGAAGAAAATGACAATATACTTATTGAAAAAAAACTAAAGAATAGAATTTTATATAAAGCAACAAAGAATAAACCATTAACAGAAATCAAAAAACAAATCAATAAAAAAATTAGTCAAACTCGTTATAAAATAGAAAGAACCTTCGGTTCAATAACCAGATGGTTTAAAGTAAGCGGAGCACGCTATGTGGGTAAAGCGAAAACGCATTCACAACACTTGCTACAAGCTATATGTTACAACTTATACAGAATGCCAATAGTGGAGATTGTATAGCCAGAGGTGGGTAAAAACTATAAAATGGACTTGTTGAGGCATTAAATCATGAAAATTAATGGTCGAATAGAGGCTAAATTTTAGTTTACAAGATCAAAAATCACTCAAAATAGTGATGGTTTTGTAATGTTGGAGTTTTGCAGTGGTCTCATAATTATTAATCGAACTCAGGTTAATAACAATAGATGTAAGGAGATAGTTTGACTATTGTATTAGCGTAAATGGGGAAATGAAACAAAAACAGGCACATAACATACAAAAGAAAGTAAATTACTTTCCGATACAAAACCTCGTAAAAATAGAACCTAAAATATCATCATTGGTAATATCACCTGTTAACTCACCTAGGTATTGGTTGGCGATTCTTATATCGAAGGCCACTAACTCGGTATTTAAATTATTTTTGATGCCATTGAGCACATCGCTGAGTGCATTGTATGCATTTGATAAACCTTTGTAATGGCGCAAATTGGTTACTATTTCGGAGTATTGTTGTAAACTTTTATTAACGAGGATGTTAGCAATAGCTAGCTTCAGTTGTTCTATTCCTATCCCATTTTTTGCAGAAATACAAATCATTTGGGCGTGTTGAGCAGCTTCATCAATTACTGATTTATTGATTAAATCTACTTTATTTAAGACCAATAAATAGGGTATTTTAAATTGTTCGGCAGCGCTAAGTTCATCTGCTAAATCATTGGCATTTTTAATTTGGGCGCCATCGGCCACGTAAAGCAATATGCTTGCATTGTTAATTTTATCATAACTCCTTTCTACCCCTTGTTGCTCAATTTGGTCCATTGTTTCGCGCAAACCAGCGGTATCAATAAAACGATAGGCAATACCCTCAATATTCAAAACCTCTTCAATCGTATCTCGGGTGGTGCCAGCAATTTCACTTACAATGGCACGCTCTTCATTTAACAGTGCATTTAACAAAGTAGATTTGCCTGCATTAGGTTTGCCAGCAATAGCAACAGGAACGCCATTCTTAATTACATTTCCTAGTTTAAAGGATTCAATTAGTGGTGCTAATTTGTGTTGTATCTTTTCAATCAATGCTATAAACTGAGTTCTGTTGGCAAACTCAACATCTTCTTCAGAAAAATCTAACTCCAATTCAATTAAAGCCGCAAAATCTATGAGTTGTTGGCGCAATAATTTTAAATCGCTACTAAAACCCCCGCGCATTTGTTGCATGGCTAATTTATGCGATGCTGCGGAGTCAGAAGCTATTAAATCGGCCACCGCTTCGGCTTGCGTTAAATCTAATTTTTTGTTTAAAAAAGCGCGCAAGGTAAACTCACCTGGATTGGCCATTCTAGCGCCTAAGCTCAAAAATAAATTGATAACTTGTTCTTGAATATAGGGTGAACCATGACAAGCTATTTCAACAATATTTTCGCCTGTATAAGATTGCGGAGCTCGATATAAACTAGCAACCACTTCATCAATTTCGACACCTTCATTTACAATTTTACCAAATGAAAGGGTATGTGTTTTTTTTGAAAGTAAAACTTGGTTATTATTTCTACCATAAAAGCAATGGTTGGCAATGGTAATTGCGTTTTCACCTGAAAGTCTTATTACACCTATGGCACCAATTCCGGGCGGTGTTGCAAGGGCTACAATGGTATCTTTTTCGAACATGCCTTGCTTAGTTCCTTATTAAATTTAAATTGCCTTTAACTTGCTCAACTACGGTGCTTTTAAATGTAATTGTTAATTGATAGGTATACACACCAGCTAATGCTGGCTTTCCTTTATGACTTCCATCCCACCCTACTTTGAAGTCGGTTGTTTCAAACACTTTTTCGCCCCAGCGATCAAAAACTTGTAATATAAATTCTTTTACACTAGTTCCATAAAAATAAAGCACATCGTTTACTCCATTATCATCAGGAGTAAATGCATTTGGCAAATACCAGCCAATAGTTTCATCCACAGTAATCAATACAGAATCAATAGAAGTACAGCCATTAATATCTGTTACCGAAAGATAATACATTGTGGTGGTATCCGGGTTTGCAATAGGATTTGGGCAATCGATACAACTTAAACCTCTTGGTGGATCCCATCCATTGATGGTACCACCTGAACCATTTAAGGTGGTGCTATCACCAATAGCAATTGTAACATCTTCGCCTGCATTGGCAGCATCGGAACCGTTTAATAACACCACATTTAAATCATCACTGCTTGCAGGACAACTCCCACTTGTAACCTGCCAACTAAAGGTAGCACCACCCGGAGAAAGGATGGTAACATTTGTGTTTGGGTTACTCGGATTTGAAATAGAAGCATTCCCTTGCGTTACTGTCCATACACCATTGCCAATTAGAGGTGTTGTTGCATTTAATTGTGTGTTTTGAGTGCAGGTTTGTATATCTCCTCCTGCAGCTGCAATTGAACCTGGTTCGGCCACTGTAATACTTATTTGATCTGTTAAATCAGGACAGATGCCATTAGCAACAGTCCACTGAAAGGTATTAATTCCCACTCCCAAATTGCTGATGCTAGTATTTGCTGCATTTATATTGGAAATAGTGCCATTGCCACTTATTAAAGTCCATGTTCCAGTACCTGAGGTTGGTGCTGTTGCATTCATGTTGTATTGAGTATCACATAATGAAGCATCTGCGCCAGCAATTGCAGGCGAAAGTGCAGCAAAAACTGTAATTGTAACTGTATCGGAATTGGCAGTGCATGGAGCATTTGCGACTGTCCAAACTAAAATAATATTGCCAGGTAAAAGGTTATTTACCGAGGTATTTGGCGAAGATGCGTTTGTAATGTTACCAGTTCCTGAAAAAATTGACCAAAGCCCTGAGCCGATGGCGGGTGCTGTAGCGCTTAAACTTGCGTTGTCGGCACAAATTGTTTTGTCGGTTCCTGCATTTGCTTGCGATGGATTATTTACACTATTGATAATAATAGTATCTGACGAAGGAGGACAACCAACGCTATTGGTAAAAGTCCAAATGAGTGTATTGGCGCCATTTTGCAAATTATTTACAGCTGTATTTTGATCGTTAACATTAAAAAAGGCAATACCCGATTGTGGAGAAGACCATGTGCCAGTAATGCCAGCCGAAGCTACATTGGCATTTAAATTTGATGTATTGCCGCAAATGGCTGCATCGGATCCAGCATTGGCAATATCATTTAATAGATTAACTGTAATGCTTATTTGAGAAGCGTTTGATGGACAGCCAGCACCAGAAATTGTCCATTCTAAAACAGTAGTACCTGCACCTAACCCTGTTACCAATGAATTATTTAAACTAGGATCTGCAATAACAGCACTTCCTGAAACCACTGTCCAAGTGCCTATACCAATTGCAGGAACTACAGCATTTAAGTTGGTGCTTGAACTGCAAATTTGTTGGTTAGCACCAGCATCGGCAATTGAAAGGGAATTGGCCACCGTAATAATCATTGTATCTGTAACTGCAGGGCACAAAGGATTTTGAATTGTCCAGATTAATGTATTAACACCTACACTTAAGTTACTTACTGCGGTGTTATTGTTATTGATATTATTAAAAGAAGGGCTACCAGAAATAACCGACCAAGTTCCTGTGGCACCAGCTGGGGCAGTATTTGCGGTTAACAAGGTGGTTGTTGCACAAAGTGTTTGATCGATTCCTGCATTTGCAATTGGCAAAATGGCATCCACAGTAATTGTTACTTGATCAGTTGTTGAAGGGCAACCAGGCGCACTCACTGTCCATTCAAACACATTTACACCTAAAGAGAGTCCATTTACTGCTGATGCATTGCTGTTTACATCTACAAAAGAACCTGAACCGGTAATCAATGTCCAGGTGCCATTGCCCACAATTGGCGCTATTGCATTTAAGTTAGTGCTATCGCTACAAAGTTGCTGATTGTTACCTGCATCAGCAATAGAAACAGCTGCACTAACAACAATATCAACCGTATCTTGCGCAGCAGGACAACCGGGTGATGCAACTGTCCAAATAAAGGAGTTAAGCCCTACAGTAAGATTAGAAACTGTGGCTGTTGGATTGTTGGTATTACTTATACTTCCTGTTCCCGATAAAATTGACCATGTTCCTGCACCTGTTGCAGTAAATAATGTATTATCATTACACAATTGTTGATTTACACCGGCATTAGCCGTAGGAACAGCCACTACAGTTATAGTAACTTGTGCTTGCGATGATGGACATCCTGAAGCGCTCACTGTCCATTCAAAAATATTGTTTCCTAACGAAAGTCCAGAAACAGCAGTATTGTTAGCACTTGTATTGGCAATGGTTCCGGTGCCAGAAATTAAGGCCCACGAACCTGTTCCTACAGTTGGAATAGTTGCATTTAAATTGGTGCTTGCACTACATATTTGTTGATTTGCTCCTGCAACAGCTATAGAAAATGGCGCGTTCACAGTTATATCAACAAAATCCTGCACCGATGGACAACCGGGTGATGTAACAGTCCAAATAAGTGTATTAAGTCCTACAGATAAATTGGTAACTGTTGCATTAGGATCAGTAACACTGCTAAAGTTACCACTTCCAGCAGCTATAGACCAAGTGCCTGAGCCACTGGCAGCTAACACCGCATTATTGGCGCACAATTGTTGATTTACACCGGCATCAGCCGTAGGCGCAGCCACAAGAGTAATAGTAACTTGAGATTGAGAAGGAAGGCATCCTGGAGCGCTAATTGTCCATTCAAAAACATTACTTCCAAGCGATAAATTGCTTACTGTGGTGTTAAAAAGGTTTGGGTTGGCTATAGTTCCAGCACCAGATATCACAGTCCAAATACCTGTTCCTATGGTAGGAATATTTGCCGCAAGTGTTGCACTATTCTGACATACTTGTTGATTAATGCCTGCATTAGAGGCAGTAACTCCAGGCGATGTTGTAACATTAATTATCTTCCTAAAGGTAGATGGGCAAAGGCCAACATAATAGCTTGTATTTGAATTAATTACAGGGGTTGTTATTGTGTTTCCGGTGCCCAATATAGTTCCACCAAAAGGAGCATCATACCAAGTAACGCTTGCACCAGCAGGCAAAGTACCAATTATGGTTGCCGTTAAAACAGCAGTATTACCGGCACAAACGGCAACATCAGTTACACTTAGATCAAAGCTTGATAAATTATTTAAAACTGTTCCAACACCTCCGGTAGTAGCTCCATTTGGCGGAAACTCACTTAAACTTGGAGAATTAGTAACACCATGAATACCGCCATTAACTGTTGAAGTGGCTGCCACCGTAGTATTGATGTAGCCACCGCCTCCTCCACCGCCTGGACCTTGGGCTTCAGAAATCGGAGGAAAAACTAAAAATCCTTTTGTAAGTATTTGATCACCTCCTTCGCCACCGTTTGCAATTAAGTTTATACCAGAAATTGTTGAATTTGTTTGGATAAATATTGTACCGCCTGCACCACCTCCACCAGCGCCGTCATTTCCTGCAATTCCACTTGCAGGAGCGCTTCCAAAGGAATTTACACCATTATTACCATTGCTTGCTATAGTTCCACTTCCAGAAACACCGCTATAACATTTTAAAAACACAATACCACCAGCGGCTCCACCGGCACCTGTATATCCATCATTTCCATCGCCAGCGCCGCCGCCACCTCCAAAAAATATTTTATTAGCAGTGTAGTTTAATGGTCTTCCGCCATAACCACCTTGTTTATTTCGGTTATCGCCACCCCAAGAACCTACATTTGGGCCAATGTTTAATGCATTTTGATTGTTTATAGAGGCCGTATAACCTCCTTTTCCACCACCTGAAGATGTTGCATTAGCAAGTCCTGGCCATTCTAAATTCCAAGCATTAGCCCAGTTTGCAGTAGCTAAAGATGGATTTCCTACAGCAATCCAATTTAATGGGTTGCCACCATTGGCACCACCACCTCCACCGCCATTATGCATGTTTCCTCCACCACCACCATTTGCAGGGGCCCCTTTACAATAGCGTCCTCCAATAACATTATAGTCGTTTTGATAACCTGCAATTCCTTCACCTTTTTCGCCACCCAAGGTAGAAGATGTACTAGCCACATCATTACTGCCAAAACTCGATTGATTATCTACTACACCACCTCTGAAGCCTCTACCTGTGGCCGCAATAGATCCATTTACGATTGTAGCACCATCTACTTCAATGGCCACTATACCACCTTTAGTTCCATTCCAAGCATCACAAGTAATTGATGAAGCATTGTTTACTGTTAAACTTGCATAGCGCGGCATTCTTACTATTTGCACCTTGCCTGCAGCTGTATAATTATTTTGTAAAGCACAGTTTAACTGAATCGTATTTGACCCAGCTACAGCAAACACTTCGGCCAACTCATAATTTCCGCAATTATTGTAATTAAGTATTTCTCCCCATGAGCTGTCCTTTGGCAATCCAAATGATACACCTGCACCATCTACAAAGAAATTTCCAAAAACACTTGCACCTTGAACTTGTACTATCATAATCAAATCGCCTTGAGCTAGGGCTGAGGCAAATCGACTGTTGGTATTTAAGTTGTTATTATCAACGCTTATTGACGTATTTCCGGCATTGGCATCGGCAGTTAAAATAGCATACTCATTAACAATGCGGTCGATTGTGCTTACTGTGAGCGGCACATCTTTGCCTCTTTGTGCAAAAACAAATTGAAACGAAATTGAAATAAAAAGGCAAGCTAATTTAATTTTTTTAAGCATGTTTTTATTGGTAAAAAGTGTATTCATACTTTAATGTAAATGTGTTGATATTTCCTATAGCCACTTCATATTCTGATTTAATTTCAGAAGTTAAGAGCCCTTTTTCATCATAATTTGCAATCACGCTTCTTTCTTTAATGCCACTCTGATTAATGGTTTCGAGGAAAGTAATTTTACCCAACTCATTATATTCATAGCTGGTGATAAAAGTTTTTAATCCATTATTCACCTGTTGAATTTCATGTTTAACAAGTTGCTTTTTTTCGTTAAGTTGCTTGATGTGTGCCTCAACTACAGCCCCTTTATCATTTTTAATTTTGATATTTGGTTCGTCCTCATCATTGGTGTAATCGTAATAGGTAGTCAAGGTTTTTAACTCATTATGACTCCATCTTTTTTCTTCAATTACTCTATTTCTTTCATCGTATTTGAACCAAATTTCAGTATCCTTTCCAATAAGTGCATTTTGTTTTAGAAAGTGAATTAAATTTTTTCCTTCATACTCAAAAGTCTCGCTCTCTTCTTCTTGTCCATCTTCGTCCAAAACTTTAATGGATATGGGAAGTTTGTGATCATTATAGGAAAACACAGTTGTTTCAATACTTCCGTAACTGAATTCTTTTTTTTTCTCGATTAAGAGATTATTTTCAAATTTAAATACTGTATTTTCCT
>CAIKXD010000056.1 GCA_903831265.1 uncultured Bacteroidota bacterium | reverse complement strand
TTATAAAAGACCACCTCAACCTCCTAGTGATACTATATATAAAAAGACAAGTTGTGTAACGCCTCGCGGATATGTTTATTTAGATGGTGTATTTCAATTTGAAGTAACTCAAATTTCATCGATAGATTATGCTAAATATACTGTTTGGAAAATGGAAGATTATAGCAATAATTATATAAATTTATCATTCAAAAGACAAGAGAGGGTGCTAAAAACATTTACTGTTTTGCCTTATAATACCAATTTTGCTTTTTCAAACTATCATGAACTGATGCTTCTATTACATTTAACTACGGGCAACAAAAATTATGTAGCGGAATCAGGAAAGGTTAGCTATGATAATTCACTTTATTTGGGGATTTGTGAAATACCTTTTGTTGATCAGTCGAATGGTGATAAACACATTGTTACACTGATGTTGAATTAAATAAAGCTACAAAATTGAAAGGGTTTAGTTTAACCAATTTTAGTTCTATATTATTAGTAAATAAGCAATAAATTTAATATTATTGTAAGCTATGACTAACCATCGAAAGTTATTGTTGTTTTTGTGTGGGATACTTGTTATCACCCAAAATAGAGGGCTCTCACAAACAGTAAACTACAATTATTATTCACCCTTAAAATGCAGTGGTGCAGTTCCTGAAGATTTTTTAAAACCGAGTTATAAGAAATACGATAAGGAAGTTGAGAAGATTTCGAAGAACCAAACTGTATCGAAAAAAGACCGTAAGCTTCAGATAGATTTTGCACTTTTAACCAGTTATAAAGTGGATGAAATTTTAATGTCAGGTAAAGTTTTATACGGTAACAAGGTAAGCGATTACATTAACGAAGTTGCATCAAAATTATTGGTTAACGAACCCGACTTAAAAAGTAAAATGCGCTTTTATTTGCTCAATGTACCTTATGCCAATGCCTTTGCAACAAATAATGGTATTGTGATGGTTACCACTGGTCTAATTGCGCAACTTGAAAATGAAGCACAATTGGCTTTCGTACTTTCACATGAAATATCACACTTTAAACTGAGCCATTCTTTTGAATCTTATAAAAAGTCACAAGATATTTTAACGGGTAAAAAATATGATGATTTAGGAACAGATGAAAAAATGGTAAAAATATTGAAATACAGCAAAGAACACGAAGCCGAGGCAGATGTTGAAGGTTTAAAGATATTTGCCAAAGCTGGTTATGATAAAAATGAGTCAATCAAAATGATGGATATTCTATTGTACAGTTATTTGCCGTTCGATGAAATACCATTCCCTAAAGACTTTTTCAATGATTCATTTTACAAGTTGCCAATGCAATATTTCCCTGATTCAGCTTCACCAATTTCGGCCGTAGAGGATGAGGATGATGAAGAAAATTCGCATCCCAATATAGATTTCAGAAAATCAAACTTAAGGAAATACATAAAAGGCGAGAAGGGTGAGTTAAACTTTTTCGGGAAGGAAAAGTTTGATGAAGTTGTAAAAATATGTAGATATGAAATGGGCTTTTTACTAATTGTTAGGGGGAGCTATATCAAAGCTTTTTACCATGCTTATTTATTGTCACAAACCTATGGCGAAACTACCTACGGTTCAGAGTTATTGATGGCAAGCATGTATGGCATGAACAAATGGAAGCAAGCCATGTTGCGCAACGATGAGGATGAAGAAATTAAGTCAGATGATAAAAATTATGAGGGTGAAATCTCAGTGCCATATCATTTATTTATGTCAATGAAGCAGGACGAATTTAACATCCTATCTTCAAAATACATCAATCAATTGTATTCAAAAACATCCACCAATTACGCTTATAAAGTAATGTGTGATTCTTATATTGACTTGTTATATGCTCACAAGTATACTACAGCAGATTTTAATATTAAAGCAGAAGTGGTAGAGGCTGAGACTTCAGAAGTTGAAAAAGATTCTGTGAAGGAAGTACCAAAAACAGATGTAAAAATCAGAAAAAACTTTGAGAGTAAAGTAAGGAAGATTAAAAAAAGTAAGAAAATATCACAAGCATCTTCAAATACAAAATATTATAAAAATGCATTTGTAATGCATTTTAAATCTGTAAATTTCACCTCGTTTTTTGATTCTATTGATAGATGTGTAATTGCCCTCAAAAAGGTGGAAGAAGATTTAGGATTGAGTCAATTGCGCAGTGAGCCCGAAAGACGTTACAGACAAATGTTATCCGATGAAAATAAAACCCAAAGAAAAAAGGGAAAAGCTCTGGGGATAGACTCTATTATTATTTTTGCGCCTTCCTTTAGTGCTGTCTATTATGATTACGAAGAAATAGAAGCAAAAATTGACAATATGAGTGACGAAAAAAAGAGCATTGAAATGACTAAGTTTATACAGTCAATGTCGGAAAGTTTAAACCTAAATGTCAATATAATTGATATCAACCAGCGACAAACACTTTCCTCAGAACAACTTAATCGCTTCAGCGCCATCTCTTCGTGGGTTACTGAAAAATATAGCCATTCCGATAAAGCAGATCCTCTTTTTTCTCAAAAATACATTGATACCTTGATTGAACAAGATGGATACAAAAATGTATGTCTTACAGGTTTCTCATACAAAAGTGTTAAACGTATGTTTGATGCTACTGTTGTCGTGTATTCATTAATTCTTTGGCCAAGTTTTCCTTTTGTAATGAGCTATCAGGCAGATACTGACAAAAAATTAGATTATTTTAATGTTGTGTTAGACATGAAAACAGGTGAACAAAAAATGCTAGTTTACCGCACGATCAAGCGACGACCCAAAGCCAAAATTTTAAACATGCAAATGGGCTATACTTTGTATCAAATAAAAGCAAAATCAAAAAGATAGTAAATGAAAAAAATAATCGTTTTAGGTTTTAGCCTAACCTCCGTTTTATTAAGCTATTCACAGAAGCAAATTGATTTTCATAGTAAAAATACCATTGGATATGCCAATACGGTGTTTCACACAATGGATGTTTTTGATATGAAAAACAATAAACATACACTAACGTATCAAAGGCTCATTAATAGACGAACAACTTTTGTTGCAAATTATGCTTTTGCGCGTTGTGCTATGCACTATAATTTAGGCGCATCACCCTTTCTCTATTATAAAAGTACCGATCGGTTTGGAAGGACTAATACCATCGAGAATATAGTGGCTAAACAAGGCAATAGTTATTACAAAACAGCAGGATTCAGTATTGGTTTCCGAAAGTTTATTCATCGCAAAGGTTCCGTTGCTCCATACGGTACATTCATTGAATTAAAAATGGGACGAGAAAAGATAACACGTGCAAAAACTTCTGATTCAATTGTATATTATTCTGCGGCCAACCGTGTTTATGCGAATTTCCCAAACAAAGGAATCAATCATTTAGATTTCACTAACTTTAATGTAGGTGTCGGTTCATCGAAACCGATTGCAAAGCATTTAATCTTCACTTGGTTGTTGAGTGCAACTTTGAATATACCCGGTTGGATCAATCACCGATCGAATTCTGTTTCAAATGAAGATGAATATTTTTTCAGAAATGCAAGTGCATCTCACCAAACGAACAATTATTTAAACTTGAATATAGGCCTTAACTACAGTTTCTAATTAAGCATGGTGATTGGCTGCTAACCAGCGTTCGGCATCAAGCGCAGCCATACAGCCACTACCTGCAGCCGTTACAGCCTGTCTGTATATTTTATCTTGGGCATCGCCACAAGCAAATACACCTTCAATGTTGGTATAGGTGCTATCTGGTTTGGTAATTAAATAACCTTGCTCGTCCATGTCTAACCAGTTTTTGAAAATGGCTGTATTAGGTGTATGTCCAATCGCCACAAAGAAACCTGTTAGTTTAATTTCTTTGGTGCTACCATCTACCACATTTTTAATGCGCACACCCTCTACTAAATTATCACCTAATATTTCATCGGTTTCGCTGTTAAAGTGTATTTCGATGTTGGGTGTATTTTCAACGCGGTGTTGCATGGCTTTCGAAGCACGGAAGGTGTCTCTGCGAACAATCATGTGCACTTTGTTACAAAGTTTTGCCAAGTAACTGGCTTCTTCGCATGCAGTGTCACCTGCCCCTACAATGGCTACATCCTGACCGCGATAAAAGAAACCATCGCACACAGCACAAGCACTTACACCACTGCCGTTTAAGCGTTTTTCACTCGGTATGCCCAACCATTTGGCACTGGCACCAGTGGCAATAATAACGGCTTTCGCATGAATGGTTTTCATGCCATCGGCTATGCATTTAAAAGGGCGACTGCTGAAGTCAACCTCCGTAATCATACCAAATCTTATATCGGCGCCTAATCTTACGGCTTGCTTTTTAAAATTATCCATCATCTCTGGTCCCATAATTCCATCGGGATAACCAGGGTAATTCTCTACATCTGTGGTAATGGTTAACTGTCCGCCAGGTTGCATGCCTTCATACATCACTGGTTTCATATCGGCTCTAGCTGCGTATATCGCTGCTGTAAATCCCGCAGGCCCACTTCCTATAATCAGGCACTCAACATTTTCTTCACTGCTATTCATGGCTGCAAATTAAATGAAAAAATTAAAAACTAAGTATAAAAGGAATTGATAGAATTATTTTTAATAAAAAATTGAATTAAAAGGCTCGTATTTTATAAGCTTTATAATATGATATGGCAGATTTTTAAATGCGATATTCATCAGGTTTTGTATTTAAAAGATTCAAAACAATGAAACTAGTAATATATTTGCTACACTATGAATAAAATAGCGATTGTTGCCTTGTGCATTGTCTTATTCGCTTGTAAAGCTAAGGTTGAGAAAATTAAACCTAGCATGGCATCCATTTCCGAATCTGTTTATGCCTCGGGTATCATTAAAAGTAAAAATCAATACCAAGCGTTTGCTACAGTGAATGGTATTATCAGTGATATTTTAGTCCATGAAGGGGACACCATTCTCAAAGGCATGCCCCTTTTAACCATTGCAAATGAAGCACAACGCTTGAACAAAGAAAATGCTGAACTGGCTGCAGGCTTTGCTGATATTAATGCCAACCAAGGCAAATTATTAGAAGCTAAAGCCACAATCGATTTAGCCCGTAGTAAGATGCGAAACGATTCTATTTTATGGGCCCGCCAATCTTCATTATGGGCGCAACAAATTGGTTCGAAAGTAGAATTAGAACAACGTGAATTGGCCTTCCAAAATTCTAAAACAGCTTACCTTTCGGCCAAGGTGCGGTACGATGATTTAAAAAGACAATTGAATTTAAATTCTGCCCAATCCAAGAAAAATTTACTGATTAGTAGTAAGTTGGCCAGCGACTTTACCCTCAGAAGCGAAATTGACGGCATGGTGTACCAATTACCGAAAAATAAAGGCGAGTTGGTGAATCCCCAAACAATACTTGCAGTGATAGGCGATGCCAAACAATTTTATTTAGAAATGCAAGTCGATGAATTTGATATTTTGAAAATTAAAAAGGGTCTTAAAGTTATTGTAATTTTAGATTCTTATAAAGGCAAAACCTTCGAAGCTTTGGTAACAAAGATTAAT
>CAIKXD010000055.1 GCA_903831265.1 uncultured Bacteroidota bacterium | reverse complement strand
TTTGTTGTTGAAGTTGAAAATAGAAAAGGCTTATACGATTATTTAAAAGATAATGGCATTTTTTCGCAAATTCATTATGTACCAGTTCATTTAATGCCTTATTATAAGCAATTTGGCTGGAAAGCAGGCGATTTTTGTAATGCCGAAAATTATTACAAAGCATGCATTAGTTTGCCAATGTATCCAACATTAACGGATGAGGAACAGGATTTTGTGATCAAAAAAGTATTGGAGTTTTTTAATGTCTAGTATTGCCATCATACCGGCGCGAGGCGGAAGCAAGCGTATAGAAAGAAAGAACATTAAAAAGTTCAATGGCAAACCGATCATGGTATATGCTATTGAATTAGCATTGAAGTCTGAATTATTTGATGAGGTTATGGTTTCAACGGATGATGATGAAATTGCCGCAGTTGCGATCGCCAATAAGGCAAGGGTTCCATTTAAAAGAAGCGCAGAGAATGCGAATGATTTTGCAACATTAGCAGAAGTATTGATAGAAGTTGTTTTGAAATATAAGGAGCAAGGAAAAACATTTGATACGATCTGCTGTATTCTTCCAACGGCTGCTTTGATAACTCAGGAACGATTGAAGGAAGGATATCAAAAGATCTGTTCTGAAAAGTTTAATTCCATTGTGCCGGTTATCAAGTTTGCATACCCCATTCAGCGAGCTTTAAAAAATGAAGACGGCTTATTAAAATTACGCGAGCCCGAGCATTCGGATACGCGTTCTCAGACTTAGAAACCTATTACCACGACTCGGGTCAATTTTACTGGGTAAAAACAGAAACGCTTCTCAAAGAAAAAACATTATTTACAAAAGTGGCCGGTCTCATCGAACTCAAAGAAAGCGAAGCACAAGATGTAGATACGATGGAAGATTGGGAAATGCTAAAAATAAAGTATGCTTTTTTAAAAACAGAATAAAAACCTTCACAATGGAAATACGATACTGCAAAAAATGTTTATTCCCTGAAACAAAACCCGACCTTCATTTTAACGATGTGGGTGTTTGTAGCGCTTGTATAGCAGCTGAACAAAAAAACAAAGGTATCGACTGGACGCAACGCGAAATTGATTTTAAAAAGATTTTAGGGTATTACAAGTTGCCTGAAGGCAAAACTGGATATGACTGTTTAATACCCGTTAGTGGAGGAAAAGACAGCACCTACCAAGCGTATTTTATGAAAGAGGTGTGCGGCTTGAATCCACTTTGTGTTTGTTTTGAAACTACAGCTGTAACAGAGGTTGGTCAAAAAAATTTAGATAATATTTCTAAAATGGGCATCGATTTAATTCACTTTAAAAAGAATTACGATGTTTACAAAACCATGGTAATTGAAGGTTTTAAACGCGTGGGTGATGAGATGTGGCCAAATCATATTGGAATTTTTACAATTCCTGTTATGTTCGCCGTTAAATTTAATATTCCGTTAATTATTTGGGGAGAAAATCCGCAACAAGAATATGGCGGCCCTTCATTGGATTCAGTTAAGAATAGAGTTTTAAATAGAAGATGGCTCGAAGAGTTTGGTGGTTTGCTTGGCAATCGAATTCAGGATATGATTGGCGTAAATGGAATAACGGAAAAACAATTAACGCCTTATTTCTACCCTTCCGATGAAGACATCGAACGCGTAGGGGTAACCGGACTATTTTTGGGACATTACTTTTTTTGGGATGCACGCAAACAATTAGAGATTGTGAAGCAACATGGATTTGCTGTTAAAGAGGATGGCTTAGTGGAAGGTACCTTCACTAACTACGAAAACATTGATGAGAAAATGCACGGTCTGCACGATTATTTAAAATTTGTAAAATATGGTTTTGGTCGCGCAACCGATCATGCCTGCATTGATATTAGAAATAACCGTTTAACACGTGAAGAAGGATTAAAACTCGTAAAACAGTACGATGGTAAATATCCTCATTACGGCATTAACGAGTTCATTAAGTATTCCGGCATGAGCAAGGATGAGGTGGATGAAGTTATTGATTCATTTACGAATCCTATTTTGTTTGCACAGGATGATAATGGTAAATTCAAGCGAGACAGCGAATTTAATTTGATTAGAAATTTCGAAGTTTCCTAAAAGTTCAATGGTTGCAATTATTGATTACGGTATGGGTAATGTGGCTTCGGTTCAAAAAGCTCTGAATTTTTTGAAAATCGAATGCGTAATTACCAACGATCATCGATCGATAAAAAATGCTGAATGCATTATTTTACCGGGAGTAGGTTCATTTATGCGAGGCATGATGAATTTGAAAGAGAGAGGACTTGACACCTTATTGACAGAAGAAGTCATTGTTAAGAAGAAAAAATTCTTGGGCATTTGTTTGGGCATGCAACTGCTGATTGAAAACGGCACCGAGCCTCTAGACTCTAAAGGCCTAGGCTGGATCAAGGGAACTGTAAAAAAGTTTGATGTACCCGGATTGAGAGTACCACATATGGGATGGAATGATATCACTATTGTAAAGGATACGTTTTACAAAGGAATAGGTGATCTTGATTTTTATTTTATTCACAGTTATCACATGGTGCCGCAAAACAAAAGTGTTATTGCTGCCACGGTAAATTATGGTGGCGAAGTTGTAGCTTCTATTCAACAGGAAAATATTTTTGCCACACAATTCCATCCTGAAAAAAGTCAAGTTGCCGGTTTAACTGTCCTAAGATCTTTTTTTGAACAGAATGCTTAAAATTAGGATCATACCTATTTTGACCTTTAATGGTTTTGGCCTGGTGAAAACAAAAAATTTTGCAAATCCGCGTATGGTTGGAAATCCGGTGCAAGCAGCAAGGGTTTACAATAGCAGAGGCGTGGACGAATTAGTTTTTCTGGACATTTTTGCTTCCGAACAAAAGAGAAAGATCAATTTAAAATTGGTGGCTGATGTGATCAAAGAATGTTATATGCCTGTTGCAATAGGTGGAGGAATAAAAACAATAGAAGACATTAATAGTTTATTAAAAATTGGCGCCGATAAGGTGGTGATCAAAACAAAGATCATAGAGGAACCCGAGTTTATTAATGAAGCATCAGGAGTGTTTGGCGCGCAATGCATCACTGTTGCGATAGACGTTATAAAGAATAACGAGCAGTACTATGTGTTCAATAAACTAAATAAAGAGATACTCTTAATAGATTTTTTAAAGCAGTTACCGAGCCATCGATTCGGTGAAATTGTTTTAACCTCGGTTAATTGCGATGGCATGATGAATGGATTTGATATTGATTTAGTGAAGTTAGTAGAAAAGAACATTTCTGTTCCTATTGTGGTGGCGGGTGGCGGTGGAGAGCCGAAGCATTTTGAGGAATTATTCTCTCAAACACAAGTGGAGGCTGTGGGAGCCACTAGTATTTTTCATTTTACCCAGTATACACCGCATGACTTAAAAAATGCAATTGCCAGTGTGGGGAAACCTGTTCGTATATTAAAGAACTCTGTGCATTCTAAATAGAAAGTGTTCTCATGATGAAAAAAATTATTTTCAGGGCAGATGGGAACAGCGAAACAGGATTGGGACATCTGTATCGAATTTTCGCACTTATTGAAATGTTTAAGTCAGATTTTGATTTCGTTTTATTGACCAGGGAAAGCACATCCGTATCAGCCATACCTGCAGAATACAAGTTTCACCTTATGCCAAGTACGATTTCATTAGAGGAAGAACCTGATTGGATAAGCACAAACTATCCGTCTAGAACATTCATGATCATTGCAGATGGCTATCAATTTAATGCGACATACCAAAAAAAACTCAAGGAGCATAATTATAAATTGATCTATATCGACGATCAGATAAAAGAGCGAATGTATGCTGACGTGGTAATTAACCATGCTCTTTCAGTTAAGTCGTCAGACTATGCTGCTGAGCCTTATACTAAGTTTGCATTGGGAACTTCTTATGCTATTTTAAGACCTTTATTTTTAGAAACGGCAAAGCGATCAAGAGTCATAGATGGGATAAAGACGGCCTTTGTTTGTTTTGGAGGGGCCGATCCTTTTGATGTTACTAGTAAAGCAGCACTGGCGCTGTTAAATAACAAGGCAATACAAGAAATTAATGTAGTAATTGGTGCAGCATATACACACACCAAAATACAAGAATTGAAGAACGAGAATGACCATTTAAATGTATTTCGCAATTTATCAGAACAAGAATTGATAAAAGTGATGGAACGGTCTGATTTTGCCATTGCTCCTGCAAGCACAATATTGTATGAACTGTGCTGTGTAAAAATGCCCATACTTTCAGGGTATTATGCAGAAAATCAAAAGAACATCTACAAAGGTTGTTTGGAGAATGGGTGTATCATTGGGGGAGGTAATTTTGAGAATTACAGTGTGGTTGATTTTGAACAACAAATTACGAAGATCCTGAACGAGGTAGATTATCAAAAGCATATTTCTGCACAGGCAAAATTATTTGATGGGCAAATAAAAAAGCGATTCCTGAATTTAATTTGGGAAACAAGTTACCGTAAGGCAAAGGAGGCAGATATGCTTCTCTTGTTTAATTGGTCTAACGAAAAAACAACGCGAGCCAACTCCTATCATTCGGAACCAATTGCTTTGGAAACACATCAAAAATGGTTTGAAAGGAAACTTAAGGATAAACAAACTGTAATTTATATTGCAGAAGTAGATAATAAACCTGCTGGTACTGTGCGATATGAAATTGGGGATAATAGTA
>CAIKXD010000054.1 GCA_903831265.1 uncultured Bacteroidota bacterium | reverse complement strand
CGCAAGAAACAGATGCGTACGTATGTGAAACTGATGATGGTACTGTAGATTGTGTATAATTTAACAGCGGACTTCCATCCCCAAAATTTAACTGGTAAGATGTATTGGCGGTATAGCTTGAGACATTACTAATACTAAAAACAACAGTATGTGGGGCGCAACCACTTGCATTTCCATTACTACCAAAATTTAGAGAAGGCAATTGCCCCCAGCTTTTAGATATAGAGAAAAGACAAAATAGTAAGATTAATACTCTAATTATTTGCTTCATTAACGGGTCATTTAACCCTAAAAAAATGGATTTTAAGGCCTGCAAATGTAGAGTATTAATCTCGTTGAAAAAAGATTAAAAATGCAATTAATCAACTATATAAACTTGACTGCAATATACTTGCAGTTAGAAATTAATTTTATGTTAATAAATCAGCATTAAAATTTTAAAATTGACTCTAGGAACCATATCAAAAAATACTATGAATGAACGTTAATAAGCTTAATATGATAATATTATGATTAGGTCAATTAATAAACGGACATATTTACTCTTAAATCTGACTAGTTATTTCCACACAAAGAAAGTCCAAATAAGGGAAAATAGAGATCCCTGAAGGAGGCAGATCAGAAAGTCTATATCGATTGAATTTCGAAAGTCAATGGACTCTTTTTAAATCCTGCAGATTCAAGCCGTTTTTAAGAACAATTACCACTATATATTTTCACATAGCAAAATACACCAAAGGGAAACGATCATTTTGAATGAGATAACAAAATACTTAGCAATATGCTCATTTTTAATCGCTTTTATTAAGGATGCTAAACATTGAGAGACTTAGGAGCATTCTCAATATTAAAACCTGCAAACCGATGTAAATTTAAAAATGGCAAAATGGGAGTTGTGATCTTAGTTGGTATAAAATCTCTTGTTTATCAATCACCTTCAATCACATTTTAGGTATCAAATTAATTAAAAAATAGCGCTAATTTTATACCCGAAATTTATTCGATTTTTAATGGACAAAGTGTTTATCATTTCCTTAAAATGAAATATCTTTTTTTAATTAAATGTCTGCCATTTAACTAAACATTTTATTAATCCAAATAAACAATTTAATCTAATTAATAATGCATAGAGTAGCGCTTTTGTTGGTTATTTTAACCATAACACTTTTCACATGTAAACCATCTGATAGCAAGGCTTATATTGAATCAAATAAGTTGAATAGCAAATCAAATGACAGTATTCCTGTTTTGATTATGAGATCTTATTTCAACAAAAACGAAGACATTTCCACAGAAAAACTTCGTGAAGGATTAAGACTGGGAAACATTGTTTGTACATCTGATATTGCTGATAGGGTAAAAAAATCACTAAACATTGAAGTTTCATTGAAGATCTCAACAATGAGTGCTTTCAACTTAACTGATACATCATCATTCATTGTTACTTCGATTGATTCGGTAATCCCGAATTTATTATGCACATCAATAAATAAAAAGGAATTTTTAAAAAACACAAAAACTTATGAGTTATGGATACCAGATAGCTCACATCATGAATGGGATAATGCTATTACAAGTTATACGCATACGGGAGTTACTGCTCTTACCAGAAGAACTGGCTCCGTTATTAATTCAATTGGTTGCGAAAAATATTTAGAGCTAATTAAACCTGCAATTGGGAATCCAGATATTTTACATATCAGCAATGAGGTAAGTATGCAAACAAACTGCGATTATGCTTCTATGAAAATGAAATTCGCAACTAGTAAAGAGCAATTCAAAATCTTGGAATTATTAGGTGTAGATATTGTTGAGTTAACTGGAAATCATAATTTAGATGTTGGATTGCAAGCTTATGAAACAACTTTTAAGTGG
>CAIKXD010000053.1 GCA_903831265.1 uncultured Bacteroidota bacterium | reverse complement strand
TTGATGTACGATTATTTTTGATTTTAATTAATGAGTTTTAATTTAATTATAGATTTCATTTTAGCATTTTTGACACACCCCTGCCCCTCTCAAGAGGGGAAATATGGGAGCATCAGCGAATCAGCTAATCAGCTAATCAGCTAATTAGCTAATTATTCTTTTCAAAATGTTGCATTACATCTACCAATACCTGTACACTATCTAATGGCAAAGCATTGTACAAAGAAGCACGATAGCCACCCACATCGCGATGACCTCGCAAACCACTTAAATTAGCTTCCTTGGTTAATTGATCAAATGCAGGTTCTAATTCAGGATTGTGCATCACAAAAGTTACATTCATATTGCTTCTATCCTCAACAGCTGTGGTACCTTTAAACAAACTATTTCTATCAATTTCTGCGTAAAGCAAACTAGCCTTCTGATTATTTACCTTTTCTATGTGAGGCACGCCACCATTGTTTTTAAGCCATTCCATAGTTAACATTGAAACATAAATTGGAAAAACTGGTGGTGTATTGTACATAGAATCTCCTTTAATATGCACATTATAATCGAGCATCGATAGCATTTTGCGACCAGTTTTACCAAGAATACTTTTTCTTACTGCCACCATCGTTGCACCTGCCGGTCCCATATTTTTTTGAGCACCTGCATAGATCAAACTAAAATCATTCCCATTTACTTCTCTACTAAAAATATCGCTACTCATATCGCAAACCAAAGGCACATTTGTTTTTGGAAACGATTTCATTTGTGTACCGTAAATAGTGTTGTTACTTGTAATGTGAAGGTAATCTAAATCACCAGGAATATCGTAACCTTTTGGGATAAAACTAAATTTTTGTTCCTCACTTGAAGCCACAACTTCTGTGCTGCCAATCATTTTAGCTTCTTTTATGGCTTTACTGGCCCAAACACCTGTGTTTACATAGCCTGCTTTTCCATCGGTTCGCAATAAATTATAAGGTACCATTGCAAATTGCAAACTGGCACCGCCACCTAAAAAAATTACTTCAAAATCATCATCTAAGTGCAATAATTCTTTTACCAATTGTCTTGAATTATCCATCACAGCTTCAAAATTTTTGCTTCGGTGCGATATCTCTAACAATGATAAATTTAAATTATCGAAATTAATACAAGCGTTTGCTGCTTGCTGCAATACTTCGGGAGGCAATATGCCTGGGCCTGCGCTAAAATTGTGAACTTTTGTCATTGTAAATTAATTTGTTGCTAATTTATATATTTTGAATAAGTGTGCTATATTATTTTATTGTAAATCGTACCAATCGCGTTTACGACTTAATTTTAAATCTTGTAAAATGCTTGATTTTACATTGATATCGAGCGAGTAGCTTTTTCTAAACCCAAAAGGCACCATGTTTAATCTTATTTCCCAACAATGTAAATTTCTATAAATATTCATACTTGTGTAGGTAAATTTCTTTTGTTTTAAATCGAAACCAGAATTCATGCCCACCTTCCAATTATCTGTTATGTTAAAATCGCCATTAAAAGACAAGGTTTGCTTAATATCAGTAAGATATGCAGGTTTTGAGTAAATAAAATTATAACTTACATTTAGTGTCCATGGAATATTAAAATC
>CAIKXD010000052.1 GCA_903831265.1 uncultured Bacteroidota bacterium | reverse complement strand
TTATTATTATCATAACTATTATCTCTTTTGTCTTAAAAAATGATATTATTGTGGATAATTTACAACTATTTAATTACAACCTAGGTTTAAGTGCTAGCTAGCCCAAACTAAATAAAGTAAATCAACCTCTAAGTAGTATTAATTTAATTTCTTGTAAATGATAAAAATTCTACGATTGCTTCTTTATCCTTTTTCAATACTATATGGTTTATTAATACATTTAAGAAATTGGCTGTTTGATAATAAGTTGCTATATGTATTTCAGCCAAAAATTAAAACCATTTCTGTGGGAAATTTAAGTACTGGTGGAACAGGTAAAACCCCCCATATTGAGTATTTGATTAGGTTACTTGAGGAGAAATATAGAGTTGCCACACTCTCGAGAGGATATGGCAGAAAAACGAGTGATTTTAGAATAGCCACCTTAAGTGATAATGCGATAACAATTGGAGATGAGCCCACACAATATTATCAAAAGTTTATCAATATTATTGTAGCTGTTGATGCCAAACGCAGAAGAGGGATAAAAAAGCTAATGGTAAAATTTCCATCATTGGAGTTGATATTGTTAGATGATGCATTTCAGCATCGATCAGTAAAAGCAGGTTTACAAATTTTACTTACCGACTATGCAAACATGTATTACGATGATCGTATGCTACCTTCTGGTAATTTAAGAGAGTTTAAAAGCGGTGTTCAAAGGGCAGACATCATTGTTGTGAGCAAAACACCTCCTATATTTTCGCCTATAGAACGCAGACAAATTTTAGCTAAAATAAATCCCCTACCCCATCAACAGGTGTTTTTCAGCTTTATTAAGTATCATTCATTTACTCATTTTTTTGATAAAAAAGTTTATTTAGCCCCTAGTTTTAAAGATGTTATTGGTAAGGATACTGAAGTTTTAGTTTTTGCAGGAATAGCAAATCCAGCTTTGTTAGAAGATTTTGTAAGAAGCATGAGCAAATGCTATAAATTAATTTCCTTCGATGATCATCATGAATTTAACAATGTAGATTTAGAGAAAATAAAAAGTGAATTTGATGGATTAAGGAGCGCAAAAAAGATTATTTTAACAACAGAAAAAGATGCAATGCGACTATTACATTTAAATTTGTCTTTAGAATGGAGTAATTTGCCTGTGTTTTTTGTTAGTATTGCAGTGCAAATGCATCAACTTGATGAAGAAAATTTTAATCAACTTATATTAAATTATGTTAGAACAAATTAAGCAAACAGCCGATTTTATTGAAAAGACAATAAATTTTAAGCCACAAGTTGGAATTATATTAGGAACAGGTTTAGGTGGCTTAGTTAAAGAAATTGAAACTCACCATGTTTTACCCTATGAGCAAATTCCTAATTTTCCATTGAGCACGGTAGAGGGACATTCTGGCAAACTAATTTTTGGAAAATTGGGTGGCAAAAATGTTGTGGCCATGCAAGGAAGATTTCATTATTACGAAGGCTATGATATGAAACAAGTTACATTTCCTGTGCGTGTAATGAAATATCTGGGAATAGAAAAGTTGTTTGTAAGCAACGCGAGTGGAGGTGTTAATCCGAATTTTGAAATTGGTGATTTAATGATTTTGAACGATCATGTAAACTTATTTCCAACCAACCCTTTGATAGGTAAAAACTACCCAGAGTTAGGTCCAAGGTTTCCTGATATGAGCGAGCCATACGATCACCAGCTTATTGCTTTAGCCAAAGAAATTGCAAATAAAAACAATATTAATGTTCAGGTTGGCTCATACGCTGGTGTTAGTGGTCCGTGTTTAGAAACACCCGCAGAATATAGATACATTAGAAATATTGGAGCAGATGCAGTTGGCATGAGCACGGTGCCTGAAGTTATTGTTGGCCGACACATGGGCCTTCCATGCTTTGCTATTTCAATTATTACAGATATGGGTGTTGATGGTAGAATTGTAAAGGTTACACATGAGGATGTGCAAAGAGTTGCTGAGAAAGCTGAGCCTAAAATGACACTTATTATGAAGGAGTTAATAAGTCAAATTTAAGAAGTTCAAATGAAGTCTTTACTTTTAAAATATTGCTTTTGTTTCATTTACATAACGCTTGCTTTATGCAGCAATTTGAGCGCTCAAAACGATTCTGTTGATCCTTACGTTCAAACTAAAGAAGCTCAAAAAATTGAAGAAAGAGAGACAAAAGAAAAGAAAACTAAAAAAAACAGTCAAGATTTTGCAAGTAAGTTAATGTATGGCGGAAGTTTTGGAGCCTTTTTTGGCCAACAAACCTATATAGAATTATCTCCAAAAGTAGGCTATAAGGTAAACGATAGATTGGTAGCAGGACTGGGTTTAAATTACATCTACTTCAGTACGAAAGATTATGGCCAAAAATTTGTTACCCATATCTATGGCCCAACGGTTTTTGCCCAATATGCTCTGTTATCAGGGCTATTTGCTTATGGCGAATATAATGCCTACAACGTTGCCGCTTACCTTCCAATACCACCATACACGCCCGAAAGAGTTTGGATTGGGAGCGCTCCAGTAGGTTTAGGTTATTATTCTGGCGGGCAAATTGGCGGAGTATATTTATCTGTACTATACGATTTGATAAACGATCCAGCCTCGCCATATTACAATGGAGGTATGCCTATTTTATTGAGAGTAGGATTTCTTTTTTAAACAATTAAACAATCATCATAAAATATGAAAAAACAAAACAGTTGCGTATTCGGAAAAATATTAATGGCAATATTTACAATAGCCTTTTTAAGTTGCAGCAGTAAGCCCGAACAAGGAATTATTAAAGGAAATTTAAAGAACTTTCAAGGAGGGTACGTTTATTTAGATGAGATAACTGTGCAATCATCAAAAACAAAAGATAGTGTTAAGGTAGACGACAAGGGTAACTTTACTCTAAAATTCAACACAAAAGAGCCAAGTTTTTATAGAATAAGATTGGCAGAAAATAATTACATTTTGTTAATCGTAAACGATAAAGAACAAATTGATTTTAGTGCGGATGCAAATAACTTGGGAAAAACAGCGCAAGTAACTGGATCAATAGAAAGTGCATTGCTTTTTGAAGCAACACATCAATTGCAGAGCAATGCCGAGCGATTAGATTCCTTAAATGGCGTATTTCAAAGAGAGCAAGCTAATCCTGCCCTAGACTCTATTAAGTATGTATTGCAAGAGTCATACAATAAAATGATTGCAATAGAAAATGCTTACATAAAAAGTTTTATTGATAAAAATAAACAATCCTTAGCATGTTTAGCTATAATTGATAAATTAACTCCAGAGGAGCATCTTGATTATTATATTAAGCTGGATGCAGGTTTAAGTAAGAGTTTGCCTAATAATTCTTATACAAAAATGTTTCATGATAAAGTGACAGATTTAAACCGTTTAAGCATTGGATCAGTTGCTCCTGAAATAACATTAAATACGCCAGAGGGAAAAAGCATTGCCTTAAGTTCTTTAAAAGGAAAAGTTGTGTTAATAGACTTTTGGGCAAGCTGGTGCAGACCCTGCCGTGCAGAAAACCCAAATGTAGTGCGAATGTACAATACCTACAAAAATCAAGGATTTGACATCTATAGTGTTTCACTAGATAAAGATAAAGAAGCTTGGATTAAAGCAATCAAAGATGACCAATTGGTTTGGCCATCTCATGTAAGTGATTTGGGCTACTGGCAGTCGTCAGTTGTAAAGCAATATAACATATCTGGAATTCCTTTTACTTGCCTTCTAGATAAGGAAGGAAAAATAGTAGCCAAAGGCCTAAGAGCTGAAGAACTTGAAGTAAAAGTGAAAGAATTACTCGGCATAAAGTAAAAATAGGCTCTTTTTTGCGAGTGATAGCACACTTTTTAAGGGCACTATTGTGTTAAAAACAACTGAAAGTGCTACTTATAGTATCATAGAGATACTAAAAGGCGCATAAAAAGAGGGTTTCAGCGAACAGTTATTAACAAAGAAAAGGGATTTTTCAACAAAACGTCATTTTTCTGCATCACAGTGTTGGTGCGTATTTGAATTGAATTATTTTTGCTGCTGTTAAACGTTTTATTAATCCAATTAAAAATTAAAAACATGAACAAACAAGAATTAATTGAAGCAATTGCTTCTCACGCAGAGTTAACAAAAGCTGATGCTAAGAAAGCATTAGATGCTTTTATTGGTGCTACTACTGCAGCTTTGAAAAAAGGCGACAGATTAGCTTTAGTAGGTTTCGGATCTTTTTCAGTAGCTGATCGTGCTGCTCGTACAGGCCGTAACCCACAAACTGGTAAAGAAATTAAAATTGCTGCTAAAAAAGTAGTACGTTTTAAAGCTGGTGCTGAATTAGCTGAGACAGTTAACAAAAAGAAAAAATAATTTCTTAAGCACATTAAAAAAAGCTTTCCATTTATGGAAAGCTTTTTTTTTGTCCAATAATTCACATTTGAAAACTATTTTTGCATTAAAATATTAAGTATGACAAAAGAAGAAAAAATAAACCGTTTTAACCCCAACGACCCAGCCACCGAACAAAGCAATATTTTTGGACTTCCTTTCAATAAAGAAGATGCTTCCATTGTTTTGTTGCCTTTACCCTGGGAGGTTACTGTGTCATTTAGCGCAGGAACAGCGAATGCACCCGATTTAATTTTTGATGCTTCTCATCAAGTAGATTTGTTTGATCCTTATGTTAAGGATGCATGGAAAATTGGCGTATGTATGGATGAGGCAAATAAAGAGTGGATTTCTAAAAGTGATAAATTAAGAAGTAAGGTAGTACAAATATTATCTCATATAACTTCGGGCACGCTTACAGAAAATGAGAAACATGCCGAAGCGCTTTACAATGAGGTGAATGAAGGTAGTAGGAAATTCAATCAACAAGTAAAAGAATACACTACAAACATTATAAATACAGGTAAAATTATTGGTGGTGTTGGCGGAGATCACAGCACACCACTGGGTATCATAGAAGCTTTAACTGAAAAATTTGACAATTTTGGAATTTTACAATTAGACGCGCATTGCGATTTAAGAGCCGCATTTGAAGGTTTCGAATATTCACATGCAAGTATTATGTATAATGCTTTAAAATTGCCTCAAATAAGCAAATTAGTGCAAGTTGGCATTAGAGATTATTGCGAAGAAGAAGTAAATTATATTGAAAATGCAAAAGGTAGAGTTAAAACATTTTTCGATCGTGATATTAAACTAGCACAATACAAAGGCAAAAAAATTGAAGATATTTTTAATGAAATTGTTAAAGAATTACCACAACAAATTTATTTAAGTTTTGATGCTGATGCCCTAGACCCCAAATTGTGTCCCAACACTGGAACACCAGTTGCTGGTGGCTTCGAGACCGATGAGATATTATTTTTATTAGAGAAAGTTGTTGAAAGTGGTAAACAAATCATTGCCTTTGATTTAAATGAAACAGGCAATCACGCATGGGATGCAAACGTAAGTAGCAGAATGCTGTTTAGGATATGCAATTTGGTGGCCAAGAGCAATGGACTAGCTTAATATTTAATCTATTTAAACATTTTTTTTGTTTAATTAAACGAAATGTATAGGTTTGTAAATAGGTTTAAAATTAATTAATGACTAATCAATAAATATTTACAATGGGAAAAGGTGATAAAAAATCAAGAAAAGGTAAAATAAAAATGGCTTCATTTGGCGTAAGCAGACCAAGAGATAAAAAGCCTTCAATACCCGTTTCTACTGAAAAAAAAGTGAAAGCTGAAAAAGTAGAAGCACCAAAAAAAGTAGCAGCAAAAAAAGAGGCGGCTCCAAAAAAAGCAGCTGCTAAAAAAACAGCAAAAAAAGAGGATTAGTTCTCTCTTTATTTTATAAAAAAAAGCCCGCAAATTGCGGGCTTTTTTTGTGGCTTACTCTTTTGAAAGTTTAACAATTACTTTCTTTCCTGGATATCTTTTACAGTTATTACTTTCTAACTCCAAGCTTTTTTTATCGGCCTTGTTCACATTGTAAATGCCACTAAAAGAAGAGCAGAATGTAACAGCCTCTTCATTGCTTTCGTTAACATTTTCGGTTTGATCACTTAGTTCAAAAATACTTCCTTTTTCGCGCACTTGCCATGCAAAGTTGGCCACACCATCATTTTCAATTTGTAAGGTTCCAAAGCATATTTCATCATAAATATCGCAGTCATCAAAAGTTAATTTAGGCAGTAAGCCAAATGGCGCACCATCAATGCTTACTTCATATACTAACCATGTTTCGCCAGTAAGCCACTTTGAATGTTGTTTGGTTTTGTTACAGGCACCGCCAATGATGGCAACTGTGAGTATTAATAATACAAAGGTATATAACTTGTTATTTTTCATGTTAATGATTGTTTTTAGTTTGTAATTTTTGTTTGAAAGTTTAGATCAACATCTGTATCACCAGGAGCCTCGGTGCCATCTTTGATTCCTGGTTGATGTTTTAAAATAATTTGCACTGCACCGTTTCCTACATTGCCAGCACGCCATTTAGATTTTAATCCAATTGGCAATGCAGGAGTGTTACTATCACTGTCGGTAACTGTAATAGCTAAATCAATCCCTGTTGGCTTATATATAAACAAGTGATCATTTGCCTCTTCTACTATTTCGGCAGTAATTTCTTCATTAACAATGCTATTGAAAATACTGAGTGAGGTAAAGTAGGTAATGTTTGGTTTTAATTTAATGGTATCGAACGTACTTGGTTGATTTCCTCCATCTCCATCATTATCAATAAAACTAGCAGTAATTACATTGCTCGCATTGGCAGAATCGGTAAAAGTTAATGTGAGAGAAGTAATTACCTCTGGTTCATTGATGGGTTCGGGTAATTTAGGTAGATCCGCATCCTTTTTGCAAGCATGCAAAGTAATAATTGCAGCAGTTAAGCATACTATTAGTTTATTGTTTTTCATTGTTTTGTTGTTTAAAATTTATTGGTATTTTTAAGTGTATCGATACGTTGGTGCCAAGCTCATCAGCAAAGTATCTGTATCGATTTAAATAGACTCTGTAATTAATATTGAGCGCATTGGTAATACTTAATCCCAGATTAAGTTTTTGTTGCTTTACTTTTAATAAAATTCCAGCATCTGCATTTAATAATTGATAAGCAGTCGGCGGAGCTAAGTAATCTTCATCGCTAATCACAGTTACAGCTTTGGCCACCATAACATAGGAAATCTTCACATAAAAGTTGTCACATTTTGCACTTTTTAGTTTGGGCTCCCATGTAATACTTGGCTCAATCATATTTTGAGGCATTTGGGTTAGTCTGCTATTGTTTTCTGAATTTATTGCATACAGATAGCTTCCTTTTACATTGAATTGCATCACATTTGAAACACGGTATTTAACTTGCAGATCTACTCCTCTTAAAACTGCGTTTACCTGCTTGTATTTAAAAGTTGGAAATGCGCCTCTAATTGTTTGTGTGGCAGGTTGAACAGGAATTAAATAAATAAAATTCTGAATGGTATTTTTATAAATTTCAACCTCACCTGCTATTTTATTTACTGGTTTTATTCCCCACCAAACAGCCGTATTGATGTTGCTTTCTGGTTTCAAATTTTCATCACCAATCTCCACAGCTGCCGCACCATGATGAACTCCGTTTGCATATAATTCATTTACACCGGGTGCTCTCCACCCAGTACCAATGTTTATTTTAACATCATGTCCTTTAAAATGATATCCAGCACCAAGCAAACCCGAGTAACTTTTATAGCTATATAAAGGTTGTTTGATAGACCCATTTTTTTCTAAAAATACGCGAAGTTTTCTTTCATCAAAGCGGATACCAGCTTCTGCAAAAAAGTTTTTATGGTGATAACTTTCAATACCAAAAACGCCCCAACCTTTATTGTTGAAATTTGGAATAAAATAGCGCCCATCATAACTATTTGCTTGGTGCATGTTCATGTATCCAAGCTGTGTATTGAACTTTTTATCGGATTGTAATTCATAAACAACTTCATGTATTAAAGTATTAATAATGAAATTTAATGCCGGTTTGTTTAAAGCTGCCAAACTATCATTTCTAGGTCCATGCTTATCAAATTCACTCCTATTGTCTTGCTGGCGCGATAAAGTGTAAATAATTTTGCCAGCTTTACTAAAATTGAGGTATGATTTCCATTTTATTAAATCGTGTATAATAAGTTGGTAAGGTCCTTGAATATTATAGCTAAAACCAGCTGAATCAAGCGGAACATTGCTATTAAAGGCCCTTTCTAAATCTGTAAGATTGCCGATATGTGCAGCCGATAAAATACCCAGTTTACTGTTGAATTTGCTGTAGAATAGTTCTGTACCAAAGTTTGTTTTTTGATAGGCTATTGCTGCAGAAAAATTCTTTTCGGTAAAACCTGTATTTTTTAAATAATAATCGGGAGCCTTACTATTGCCAGCCTGTTTAAGCGTGCCTTGCAGTCTAAAGTTTAATCCCTTCAATTGTTTTATGTTTCCGTTTAAAATGCCACTTGTGGTGCCTTGTTTACCATTACTGGCTCCCACTAAATTAACTATGGCATCATAACCTGCACTATCACGCAATGGATTGGGTTCAATAAGCACAACACCAGCAATAGCATCTGGACCATACCTAACACCCGCAGCACCTTTTATAACAGAAATTTTATCAGCAACAAAAGGATCTATTTCTGGCCCATGTTCGCTCCCCCACTGTTGGCCTTCTTGTCTAACTCCGTTATTCATAATAATAATTCTGTTGCTGTGCAGGCCATGTATTATGGGTTTGCTGATGCTACTTCCTGTTTGCAAACTATTTACCCCGGTAATACCTTTGAGCATTTCTCCAAGCGGTTTTCCACTGCTAGCTTGCATCTCTCTCATGCTCAAGGTGCTCATGTTTAAACTTTGTTGTGCTGCCGTTCTTTGTGCCGCAATTATTAGCTGATGTAATTCTTTTGCATGATGTTCCTGATGAATTACAACATCAGTATTATGCGCGAGAATGACTTCGACTTCAACATTTTCGCAATCAAGATGGGATGAAATAAGTAAGTATTTGCCTTTACACAAATTTTTGAAATAAAAAACGCCCAAACTATCGCTAACAGTAGCCAACGGAGTGTTTTTTATAACAACAGTAGCATAAGGTAAAGCCGTTTTATTATGCTCATCTATCACTGTTCCTTTAAGTGTGTAAATACAATCTTGAGCATCTTGTTGCGCCTTTAAAAACAAGGGCAGCAACAAAAAAGCTATCCAAAGCAATTTCTGCATTTCTATGAAAAAATAAAATAATGGAAGATTAGCTCAGTAAAAAAACTGAGTTAATTATAGAGAATGAAATTTTAGCAAACGTGGCTAAAGCAATAAGGCGGGGCTTTTAAGCTAAACATAAAATGGGTGGGCGTTTTAAAGAAAAGCTTTGCCTTAAAAACATAAATTGTTAATGACTGAACAAAAGGAATAAAAAACGGATGGGCAGTAACAAAAAATATTGGCGCAACCTGATTTAATACCGGACAATGAGAATGTTTTGTTTCAAAATGCTGATTGTGACAATCAAGATCGATATGTTCAATTTCGTCTTCATGGTCGTGAAATTCATGAAAAATGTCCTTTGGCGTTATGGCAAAAACCAATAACGATATTAAAAACCAAATCTTAATTAGGCGGTAATTTTTCATTTTCAGCTGCAAAGCTAAAAAAAAACGCTTTACGTTATTATATAACTAGCGCTTTAATTTAATTACACACTCCATTTTAATTATTGCCAATAAAGTAAATTGTAATTTTAAATTGCTCAAAAGCATGGACAAAATATTTTACCTGTTATGTTTAACTTTTTTTAGAATTTTAGAATTCGCAGTTGATACAACTCGATTAGTTAATCCGCTAAAATTTAGTAGGTTTGCAATCCTTTTTTAAAACTATTAAAGAAAAATTATGAAACTTAGAAAATCAAATGTATTGTTCGCAGCTTTGTTAAGTTGCTCTTTCATTGCAAATGCTCAAACTTCAACCGATCCTGTATTGATGACCGTGGCAGGTAAGAACATCACCAAATCTGAGTTTGAGGCCATCTATCATAAAAACAATACTAAAAATGCCGCTTCTGATGCAAAATCTTTGGAAGATTATTTGCAACTTTTCATCAATTTTAAATTAAAAGTTAAAGAAGCAGAGGAATTAGGATTAGACACTGTTTCCGCATTTAAAAATGAATTAGAAGGTTATCGTAAACAATTGGCTGCCCCCTATTTAACAGACAATGAAGTAAACGATAAATTATTACGAGAAGCTTACGATCGTATGAAAAAGGATGTAAGAGCAAGTCATGTTTTAATAAAATGCGATGCTGGTGCACTACCAAAAGATACTTTAGCAGCCTACAACAAAGCCATAGCTGCAAGAAATAGAATTTTAAAGGGGGAAGATTTTTCTAAAGTAGCAAAGGAACTTTCTGAAGACCCATCTGCTAAAGACAATGGTGGAGATCTTGGCTATTTTACCAGTATGCAAATGGTTTATCCCTTTGAAACAGCAACTTTTGGTGCTGAGTTGAACAAAGTATCAATGCCTGTGCGCACCCGTTTTGGATACCATATTATTTTAAAAACCGATGAAAGAGCCAACCAAGGTCAAATTACGGTGGCACATGTAATGGTAAAAACGCCTTCAAAAGATGCCAATGTAAAAGATACGTCAAAGGTCGATCCAAAAGCTAAGATTGATGAATTGTATGCCAAAATAAAAGCTGGTGGTGATTTTGCTGAAACGGCAAAGCAATATAGCGATGATAAAGGCTCATCAAAAAAAGGTGGCGAATTACCTATGTTTGGAACAGGTAGAATGGTGATTGAGTTCGAAAAGGCTGCTTTTGCGCTAAAAAACGATGGTGATATTTCTGCCCCTATACAAACACAATATGGCTGGCACATCATTAAAAGATTAAGTAAAAAAGAACTTGGAACTTTTGATGAATTAAAGCCTGAGTTAAAAGGAAAAATTGGGAAAGACAGCCGTTCACAAAGTGGCAAGGAGAGTATGATTGCGAAAATTAAAAAGCAATACAACTTTAAGGAAAACTTAAAACTACGCGATGAATTTGTAAAGCTTATTGATACTACCTATTTTGAGGCAAAATGGAAAAGTGCAGCTGCAGCAAAATTAACTAAAGATGGTTTATTTAGCATTGGAGAAAAATCATATACCCAAAAAGACTTTGCAGTTTATTTAGAAAATCATCAAAGTAAAAGAGCTAAAGCTGATTACACAATGGTAGTGAATGACATGTATAAAGAGTTTGTTAATGAATCATGCTTATCCTACGAAGAAGGCAAACTGGCAACAAAATATCCAGAGTTTAAAGCATTATTGCAAGAGTACAGAGATGGTATTTTATTGTTTGATTTAACAGATAAAAATGTTTGGTCGAAAGCAGTAAAAGACACTGTTGGATTAAAAGCATTTTACGAAGTAAATAAAGCAAAATACATGTGGGAAACCCGCGCAGAAGCCACAGCTTATAAATGTGCAAACGAAAAGGTGGCTGCCGATGTACGTAAAATGTTAAAAGACAAAGCAAAGAAAAAATACACCAATGATGATATTTTAAAGGCCATCAATAAAGACTCTCAATTAAATTTAAATATTGAAAGTGGTAAGTATAGTAAAGGCGACAACGAAATTGTAGATAAAGTGGAGTGGAAAAAAGGCTTGAGTGCAAATACCAGTATCGACAAACAAGTTGTTTTTGTTGATTTTGAAAATATTTTGGCTCCTACCAGTAAAACGATTCCAGAGGCTAAAGGCTTAATTACAGCCGACTATCAAAATAATTTAGAGAAACAATGGATTGCGTCATTAAGAACTAAATATCAATTTACGGTTGACAAAGAAGTATTGTCGACTGTTAAATAATTCCTTAAATATGTTGCAAAGTTTACACTATTTGAAATGATAGTGTAAACTTTTTTTATTTCTAGCTATTGAAGAAAAATCATTTAAATCTCAATTCAACTTTTAGCCTTGTAAGTATTTGCTTACTGTCTATGGCTGCGCTTTTTACCCAATGTAAATACTTTAAAAAGAGTAAAAATCAGCAAGGTACAGAGCTGGCTAGGGTTTATGATACTTATCTTTATTTGGATGAAGTGTTGGATAAAATGCCACAGAAATTACATGGAAAAGATAGTGTTGCTTTTGTGCACAATTATGCCGAAACTTGGACTAAACAGCAAGCAGTTTTAATGCACGCCGAAAAAAATCTTGATGATGATCAAAAGGATGTTGAAAATGAATTAGAAAGTTACAGAAATGCACTCATCACTTACGCTTTTGAGAAAGCTCTGGTAAATCAAAGATTAGATACTGCTGTAAGTAATTCCGAAATTGAAGCTTACTACAATAAAAACCCACAGAACTTTGAATTGAAAGACAATATCATTAAAGTGATATATATTAAAGTGAAGAAAAACGCACCAAAAATTATTAAATTAAAGGAATGGTATAAATCAGAAAAGCCCAATGATAGAAAGGCATTAGAAGAGTATTGCCATCAATTTGCCGAGAATTATTTTTTAGAAGAAGGCGCTTGGCTATTGTTTGATGATTTATTAAAAGAAATCCCGATTGAAACTTACGATAAAGAGCAATATCTTAAAAATAATAGATTTATTGAACTCACTGATAGCAATAATTTATACTTTGTAAATATCAAAGGTTTTAAAATTAAAGATTCTGTTTCGCCACTCAGTTTTGAACGAGATAATATCCGCAATATTATACTTAACAAGCGCAAACTTACGCTTATCGAAGGGATGAAAATAGATGTTTACAATGAAGCTTTAAACAAAAGTGAGATTGAAATAAAGAAGTAGCGACTCGCTTATTTCTTTAGCTAATACTCTTTGATTACAACTGCTTAAAATATTGCTCTTGCATTAAATATATATTTTCACTTTCCCTTTTTAAGCTATTGCAATTCTGTTATATTTGCACTCCAAATGGAAAAATTTGTAGTATCGGCACGTAAATACAGGCCTTCCACCTTTAACTCGGTGGTGGGACAGAGCCATATTACCATAACCCTAAAAAATGCGATTAAGAGCAATCATTTAGCACAAGCCTTTTTGTTTTGTGGGCCGCGTGGCGTAGGCAAAACCACCAGTGCGCGTATTTTAGCTAAAACTATTAATTGTTTTAATGTTGATGCTAATACTGAACCTTGCAATGTTTGTGAATCTTGTGTTTCATTTAACGAAGGGCGTTCATTAAACATTTTAGAGCTTGATGCGGCCAGTAATAATTCGGTTGATGATATTAGAAACCTAGTGGATCAAGTGCGCTTTGTTCCTCAAATTGGTAAATACAAAGTGTTTATTATTGATGAGGTGCACATGCTCAGTAATCAGGCTTTCAATGCTTTTTTGAAAACCTTAGAAGAACCGCCACCGCATGCTATTTTTATATTAGCCACTACCGAAAAACATAAAATTATTCCTACCATTTTATCGCGATGTCAAATTTTTGATTTCAATCGCATTAAAGTGGAAGATATGGCCATTCACCTGGCTGAGATTGCGCAAAAAGAAAACATCACCTACGAAAATGATGGCTTGCATGTTATCGCTCAAAAGGCAGATGGCGCTTTGCGCGATGCATTAAGTATGTTCGATCAAATTGTAACATTTGCAGGAAATCACATCAGCTATAAATCTGTTATCGAAAATTTAAACATTTTAGATTACGATTATTATTTTAAACTCACAGATTATTTGTTGGTAGGAGATGTATCTTCATCTTTACTTTTATACAACGAAATATTAATTAATGGATTTGAAGGCAATTTCTTTGTGAACGGCCTAGCGCAGCATTTGCGCAACTTATTGGTAAGCAGAGATGCAGTAACTTTGGTGTTATTGGAAACTAGTCCAGGGATTAAGGAAAAATACAAAAATCAAGCTGGACGCTGTGAAATGACCTTTTTAATTAAAGGTTTAGAAATTTGCACCAAAACGGAAGGCAGTTATAAGATGAGTGTAAACCAGCGACTCTTAGTTGAATTAGCGCTTATGCAGTTGTGCACGTTGCAAGGTTTAAAACTTGACAGCGAAAAAAAAAAGCCTGATGCCATCTTAAATGAAGTTACAACAACTGCTGTTAGTGAAAATTCAACCACCCCAAAAAGTACTGAGTACAATACAAGCGATCCATCAACAAATCCAGCAGTCGCATCCGCTTCTGCACCGCCAGTAGTTGAAGAAACAGAAAGTGAAGAAATTAGTAAAGCTGAGCAGACAGTTGAGCAAAAAACAGAGATAAAAAAGGTACTCTCTCCAAAAAATTTCAGCATTGGGAAGCCTTCAATTGCTGCCATGATTAGTCAATCCAAAACAGCAGATAAAGAAGAAATTGTAAATATTGCCAATCTCAAAAATAGCACCTTTACTGAGGAACAATTGCAAAACTCTTGGGAAGCATATGCAAACCAAGTTAACGAAAAAGGAAAAACATCACTGTGGCACACCTTAACTGTAACTAAACCTTTGATTGGTGATGCAAATCAAATATTATTTAAGGTATTTAACGCCGTGCAAGAAAGTGATGTGCAAGCAGTGCTTACAGATTTGAGTACGCAATTAAGAAATCATTTACAAAACGACCATATACAAATTGTATTAGAAGTAAGTAAAGACGAAACGGAACGTAAACCATACACTAACCGCGAAAAATATACGCGTTTGGTGCAATTGAACCCAATTTTAGAAACATTTAGAAGCAAATTAGATCTAGAAATATAAAACAAACACAATGATTAAATTTAAAATTAAACTAAGTCTTTATATTGTTGCACTTGCATCTGCATACAGCATTGCGCAAAAAAGTGTACAAACATTAAAGTCTACACAAATTACTGCAACTGCTCCCGAAACCGGAAGCGCTGAAACAAAAAGTGAAACAGCATACACCTATGAATCGGTTAAAGGCGATTTATTAAATGCCAGAATTTACACCTTGGCTAACGGCTTAAAAGTATATTTAAGTGTTTACAAAGATGCACCGCGTATTCAAACTTATATTGCAGCAAAAGCAGGAAGCAAAAGCGACCCTGCTGACGCCACAGGTTTAGCGCATTATTTAGAACATTTGTTGTTTAAAGGAACTGACAAATATGGAAGTTTAGATTATGCCAAAGAAAAAGTAGAACTTGAAAAAATCGAAGCACTTTACGAAAGTTATCGAGCCACAAAAGATGAGGCCAAGCGCATAATATTATATCATCAAATTGACAGTATCAGTGGCGTTGCTGCAAAATATGCAATTGCAAATGAGTATGATAAAATGTTGAGTTCTATTGGAGCTACAGGTACAAATGCTTTTACCTCATTTGAGCAAACTGTTTACGTAAATGATATTCCATCAAATCAACTTGAAAAATGGTTAACCATTGAATCCGAGCGCTTTCGCAACCCAGTTTTGCGAATTTTTCATACTGAATTAGAGGCTGTTTACGAAGAAAAAAACAGAGGGTTAGATAGCGATGGACGTAAGGTTTTCGAAACACTTTTTGAAGCAATGTTCCCTAACAATAATTACGGTAAACAAACTACTATTGGAACTATTGAACATTTAAAAAATCCATCCATAAAAAAAATAAAAGAATATTACGATACATATTATGTCCCCAACAATATGGCAATATGTATGTCGGGTGATTTCGATTACGAACAAGCTATTCGTTTAATTGATAGTCGTTTTGGAAATATGAAATCTAAACCAGTACCTGCCTATATCCCAGGTAAAGAGGTAGCAATTGCACAACCTATTGTGAAAGAAGTTTTTGGCCCAGATGCTGAATCTATGTTATTAGCTTATCGTATCGGAGGTCAAAGCACTGCTGATGCAGAATTGGCTGAGATTGCATCTAAAATTTTATACAATGGCACTGCAGGTTTAATGGATTTAAATTTAAATCAACAACAAAAAGTATTGAGTTCATCTGTGTTTCCGTATATTTTAAAAGATTATGGAGTTTTTATTTTAGATGCTAATGCCAAAGAAGGGCAAACGCTTGAACAAGCAAAAGATTTAGTTTTGGCAGAGGTTGAAAAACTAAAAAAAGGAGAATTCCCTGATTGGATGATGAAAGCGATAATTAATGATATCAAATTGCAGCAAACTAAAGAATACGAAGACAATAGTAACAGAGCAATGGCTATGGTAAACGCCTTCGTTAATGAACAATCATGGAATGATTACACTGACAGAATAAATAAATTAGGCGCTATAACCAAAGAAAAAGTAGTCGCCTGGGCAAAGGCCAATTTTAATCAAAACTATGTGGTAGTGTATAAACGTAATGGCGAAGATAAAAACGCGCAGAAGGTAAACAAACCAGAAATTACACCTGTTGAGGTAAACCGCGATGCACAATCACCATTTTTAAAAAGTATAATGGATGCTAAAACGCCTGCTATTGAACCTGTTTTTTTAGACTATGCTAAAGATATAGTGGAGTATAAAACAATTATTGGGGCACCAATTTTTACTACGCAAAATAAAGAAAATAACTTGTTTACTTTGTATTATGTCCTAGAAATGGGAAAAAATCATGATAAAAAACTTGGCCTTGCAGTAGAATATTTAAACTTTTTAGGCACCGCTGAATTAACTAACGAACAGCTTAAACAAGAGTTTTATAAGTTAGGTTGCAGTTACAATGTATTTAGTTCCGAAGACCAAGTTTATGTAAGCCTTCAGGGCCTTAACGAAAGTTTTGAAACTGCCTTAAAATTATTTGAAGGATTACTAAAAAATCCAAAGGCCGATAAAGTTGCACTTGAGAATTTGGTTTCATCTATTATGAAACAGCGTGAGGATGATAAACTAAGTAAAGGAAAAATTTTATGGAGCGGGATGTACAATTATGCTGTATATGGAGCTAAATCGCCATACACCAATATTTTATCAGCCACAGAATTAAAAGCAATAAATCCTGATGAGTTAATTCAAAGGATTAAAGACCTTACATCATACCAACATGATATTTATTATTACGGCCCTTTAACAGCAGATATTTTAGCTAATAAAATTAATGCTAATCATAAGGCTGTAACTCCACTAAAAGCTATACCAACACCAGTTGCCTTTGCCGAACAGGAAAATAAACAAACCGAAGTTTATGTTATTGATTATGATATGAAGCAAGCAGAAATTATGATGCTTTCAAAAGACGAAAAATATAACAGAAATAATTTACCTACTATTACTTTGTTTAATGAGTATTTTGGTGGAGGAATGGGCAGCATTGTTTTTCAAACTATGCGCGAATCAAAGGCACTGGCATATTCGGTATTTAGTAGCTACCGCGGGCCACAAAATAAAGAAAAATCACATTATGCACTTGCATATATTGGCACACAGGCCGATAAATTGCCCGAAGCGATGAAAGGAATGTTTGAATTAATGAACAATTTACCAGAAAGTGAAAACATGTTTAACAATGCCAAGAAAGCTGTCGAAGAGCAAATTAGAACAGAAAGAATTACAAAAAATAATATCCTGTTTAATTATATGAATGCTAAAAAAATGGGCAATAATTATGATATGAGAAAAGATGTTTTTGCTGCTGTGCCAAGTATGAAATTCGAAAATATCAAGGCATTTCAACAAGCACATTTTAAAGATAAAAAATATAACATTATGGTCTTAGGAAATAAAAATACGCTCGACATTAAAACATTGGAAGGCTATGGTAAATTAACCTATCTAAAGCTTGAAGATGTATTCGGATATTAATTATTAATTAAACTATTAACTACCTATAAATATTAAATCAAATGAGCAAAATTAAAGTTAACAACCCAGTAGTAGAGCTAGATGGTGATGAAATGACAAGAGTTATTTGGTCTTTCATAAAAGACAAATTAATACATCCTTACCTAGATTTAGATATTAAATATTACGATTTAGGAATAGAAAATCGTGATGCTACTGATGATAAAGTAACTATAGAAGCTGCAGAAGCTATAAAAAAATACAATGTGGGTATCAAATGCGCAACGATTACACCAGATGAGGCTCGTGTTAAGGAGTTTAACTTAAAGCAAATGTGGAAATCCCCAAATGGAACTATCAGAAATATTTTAGATGGTACTGTTTTTCGTGAGCCTATTGTGATGAAAAATATTCCTCGTTTAGTTCCTAATTGGACAGCGCCAATCTGCATTGGTCGTCATGCCTTTGGCGATCAATATAGAGCTACAGATTTTGTAACAAAGGGAAATGGGAAGTTGACCATTACTTATACCCCTGAAGATGGTTCTGCTCCTCAATCTTTTGAGGTTTTTAATTTTAAAGGCGATGGTGTAGCCTTAGCCATGTATAATACAGATGAGTCTATTAAAGGATTTGCACGTTCTTGTTTCAATCAGGCAATGATGAAAAAATGGCCTTTGTATCTTTCTACCAAAAATACAATTTTGAAAAAGTATGATGGCAGATTTAAGGATATTTTTGAAGAAATTTATCAAACAGAATTTAAAGGAAGAATGGATACTTTAGGAATTACATACGAGCATCGCCTTATTGATGATATGGTAGCTTCTGCATTAAAATGGAATGGTAATTTTGTTTGGGCCTGTAAAAATTACGATGGTGACGTGCAAAGCGATACTGTTGCACAAGGTTTTGGTTCACTAGGTTTGATGACAAGTTCATTAATTACGCCTGATGGAAAAACTATGGAAGCTGAAGCTGCGCATGGAACAGTTACTCGTCATTATCGCATGCATCAAGAAGGTAAACCAACGTCTACAAATCCAATTGCTTCTATTTTCGCTTGGACACAAGGGTTGGCTTTTAGGGGTACACTTGATGGAAATAAAGAATTGGTGAAGTTCTGCGAAGCCCTTGAAGCAGTTTGTATAGAAACTGTTGAAAGCGGCAAAATGACTAAAGATTTAGCTGTTTGTATTTATGGAAATAGTGTTGGTAAAGAAAATTATTTAACTACAGAAGATTTCCTAAACGCCATTGATACTAATTTAAAAGCAAAATTGGGAAAATAATTTATCTTTGAAATTACAAAAGCCTTATCAATATTTTTAAAGGCACTAAAAAAGTCTTTTGTAAGCAATACATATTCATAAAAGGGAGTAGATACATGAATGTATCTACTCCCTTTTATTTTTTTTGAACAGATAAAGGCTAACTATAAAGAGTTATTTACTACGCAATTAATTTAGCAAGTCAAAAAAAAGAACAAGCAATTATTTACAACACATCTAAACCGAGTAGTATAACCCTATATATTAAAAGAATAAGCTGAAGCATTTTACCTTAATTGACAAAGTATGCTAATATGCACACCTTATAAATTTACCCAAGATGCAAAAGATTGAATAAAATATTACATTCCTGTTTACTTCGCTTATTCTTTCCTCTGTGCTATTCTGGAAAACGCGTCTATTCTATCCGATTTAGCACTAATTAACTAATTTAATTAATAAGATTATTCATAAACATTTCCGAGTTGGAGATCTGTTTTAAACCCAAATTATAAAGTTGGATTCGTTAGTCAATAAAATTTTCCAATAATATCAAGTACTCACGCACTATTTTGGATTGAAGTAATAATTAACTATTATGAAATTTGTTACGGGAGTATGTGCTTGAGATTGAAGAAAAATGAAGCTGAGTAGGCTTCAAATGAATAATTTGAATTAAATACAAGCTAAACTTTAGCTTGTTTTAGTAGGGTCCGATGCTACTATTATTGTAAGTATATTGCAACTTCTAATTTATAACTGTTTCAAAGATTCTCTAATAGATGATAAAACTTGATTGTAAAGCCACAGATTTGTTTAACTTAATCTATTGTTAGGATATCTGTTTAAATGAAATAGCATACCTGAGGATATTTATCAAATAACAGCTTTACCCTAGCTTGTTACTCTACGGTCCAGTTATCATTGTTTTTGTAAAGCAAATAGCGACTTCTGGCTAATAATTGCTTCAACGATTCACCATTAGAAAGTAAAATTGGCTCATAATTATTACGATTTCTTTTAGCTTCTTCTATTGCTTGATTTTCTGCATCAATAGCTTCCATCTATATTTTATTCTTATTTCTTGTAAAGCTTCGGAAGCTAATTGTTAAACGTGAAAACGGTCTATAACCTGCACGGCATTATGAAAACATTTTTTAGATATTAAACCCATATTACTTGCCAAGTCAAGTGTAATTTCTTTAACCTTATTGCGTTCTCTTAAAGGTATTTTTTGAAGAAGAGGAATAATATGCTCTGATTTGGTGCCTTCTAAAATGGCTACAAGTGTTCCTGCTTTGCCTTTTGCTTCTTTATTTGTTACAACAGTATACAATTCACCATGAGATAAAGAGGTCTCATCAATTGATAATCTTGCCCCAATATTTTCAGGAAAAATTAAACCTTTTTGCGCACTATTCTTGAACTCCCAAGTTTTAAACTCACTTAATTTATCTCTATAGTAGCGCTGTAATTTTTTGCCCTTGATTCCATAAAATGAACCAATGGTTTGAAGACTATGAGCTTGTGTATCGGCCGATTTCTTTTAAAAAAGCCGCAAAATCTTTGGTGATTCGCGTGTGCCGTGTGCAACTAAATCCCAGTTGCGATGAACTACTTTACTAGTCTCTAAATTAAGCCATCTTCTTCGTTTTATATGCAAAAAAACATTTCTGCCTCTGATCGGAAAATCCTGAATAGTAACAGGTTCAAAGAAACCTTTGGAAAGTATCTTTTGTCCTGAATACTCATCTGGAACTAGGTTTTTCTCCTCTAAAAAAATATGCAACGTTTCTTCATCAAACTTATGATTTGATTAGGTAAAATAAACTAATAAACCATCTGGCAATAAAAGGGGTAATAAACTATTAAAGGAATCATCCATATTTCTGCTTTTTTATCAAAGCAAAAATCTAATTTTTTTATTCGCTCCACAACTTTTGATCCTGATCCATTTTTTATTCTCTCCACTACTTTTGGGAATGATCCTTATTCTCTCCACAACTTTTGCGTCTAATCCGTATCTAATTCAATAAATTTTAACTATAAAACAAAAAAAAACCAACCTTTTAAGGGGTTGGTTTTAAAATTGGCAACGACATACTCTCCCACATTTAACTGTAGTACCATCTGCGCTGATGAGCTTAACTTCTCTGTTCGGAATGGAAAGAGGTGGACCTCATCGCTATAGTCACCTAAATTATTTAAGTAACAATGACAAATAAAGAAAGAAAATAAAAAATAACTATACTTAGAAAGCTTACGGGTAATTAGTATTACTCAGCTTTGACATTACTGTCTTTACACTTATAACCTATCAACGTCATCATCTATAACGACCCTTAAAAGAAGTCTTATCTTGAGATGAGTTTCGCACTTAGATGCTTTCAGCGCTTATCTCATCCGAACATAGCTACTCTGCAATGCGCCTGGCGGTACAACAGATATACCAGAGGTTCGTCCGACTCGGTCCTCTCGTACTAGAGTCAGGTTCTCTCAAACTTCTAACGCCCACAACAGATAGGGACCGAACTGTCTCACGACGTTCTGAACCCAGCTCGCGTGCCACTTTAATAGGCGAACAGCCTAACCCTTGGGACCTTCTCCAGCCCCAGGATGTGACGAGCC
>CAIKXD010000051.1 GCA_903831265.1 uncultured Bacteroidota bacterium | reverse complement strand
ATTAATGAAGAAATGAAATTAGCTGCTGTATATGCATTAGCAGAATTGGCTAAAGAAGCTGTTCCTGAAAATGTAAACTTAGCCTATAACTCAAAAAATATTACTTTTGGAAAAGACTATATTATTCCAAAGCCAGTTGATAATAGATTAATTTACAAAGTGGCACCAGCAGTGGCAAAAGCAGCTATTGAATCTGGTGTAGCTCGCTATCCAATAACCGACTGGGAAGCCTATGAAAATGAATTGATTCAACGCTTGGGCTTGGATAATAAACTAATGAAAAACATTACCATTAGAGCTAAACAAAAGCCTCAAAGAGTAATATTTGCCGAAGCAGATCATTACAAAATATTAAAAGCTGCCCAGCAAGTTAAAGATGAAGGCATTGCAATTCCAATCTTATTGGGCGATACAGAGAAGATAAATACATTAATTAATGATAATAACCTTGATTTAAAAGACATCAATATCATTGATATCAGACAGAAAAATTTTGAAGAAAAAAGAAATCATTTTGGTGACTTATTTTTTGAAAAAAGAAAGCGCAGAGGCTTTACCTTGTTTGAAGCCCGAAAAGCCATGTTAGAGCGCAATTATTACGGTGCAATGATGGTAGAAACTGGCGAAGCTGATGCAATGATTAGTGGACTGACCAGAAAATATCCTGATACGATTCGTCCTTCATTGCAAATTATTGGAGTGCAAAAAGATATTGGCATGGTGGCCGGCATGTACATAATGGTTACCAAAAAAGGACCTGTGTTTTTTGCTGATACAACGATTAATACCAATCCAACAGCAGAGCAATTAGTAAAAATTGTGTTACTTACCGCTAATGCTGTAAGGCTAATGAATATTGTGCCTCGTATAGCCTTATTATCTTATTCTAATTTTGGTTCTGTTGATAATGCAGAAACAAGAATTTTAAGAGAAACAATTGCCATACTGCATAGAGATTATCCCGATTTAATTGTAGATGGCGAAGTGCAAGCAAACATTGCCTTGAATAAAGATCTTATGGAAGAGCAATTTCCTTTTTCACCATTGAAAACAGGAAATGTAAATACACTTATTTTCCCAAATTTAGCTTCAGGAAATATTGCCTATAAATTAATGCAAGAAATGGGTACAGCTGAAGCAATTGGTCCAGTATTATTAGGTTTAAATAAATCGGTTCACATTTTACAATTAGGAAGCAGTGTGCGCGAAATTGTGAATATGGTAACCATTGCTGTTGCTGATGCTCAAGTAAAAAATAATGTTTTTGGATAGAAAAAATAATATCTCAAAAATATTTTTCAATGCTTGATTCTATTGTATCAAAACATACTACAATTGTTAAGCAGGAAGCCGCTCTCCTTGGATTTGATTTTTGTGGAATTTCTAAAGCTGACTTTTTAGCGCACGAAGCTCCTCAATTAGAAAGTTGGCTCAACAAAAACTATCATGGCAAAATGGCCTATATGGCCAACCATTTTGATAAAAGATTAGATCCAAGAAAATTGGTTCCAGGTGCTAAAAGTGTTATTTCATTAATGATTAATTACTTTCCCGAAAAAACACAAGTGCATGCCGATGCCCCTAAAATAAGTAAATACGCCTACGGTGCCGATTATCACGACATTATTAAAAATAAATTAAATGTATTTATTGAAACCCTCAAGGAAAAAATTGGGGCAATTGAAGGGCGCGCTTTTGTTGATTCTGCGCCTGTAATGGACAAGGCCTGGGCAAAAAAATCAGGTATAGGTTGGGTGGGCAAAAACACCAATATTATCAATAAAAACAAGGGGTCCTTTTTTTTTATTGCAGAATTAATTACTGATTTAGTACTTACACCAGACCATGCTGTTAAAGATTATTGTGGCACTTGTACAAAGTGCATAGATGCTTGCCCTACAGATGCATTATTTGCGCCCTACCAATTGGATGCAAGCAAGTGCATTAGCTATTTAACAATTGAACTAAAAGAAGAAATAAATAATGGTTTTAAAGGTCAGTTTGAAAACTGGGCATTTGGATGTGATATCTGTCAGGATGTATGTCCTTGGAACAGGTTTTCAAAAGCACATCAACATGATGGTTTGAAAGCTAATGAGCAACTTCTTTCAATGTCAAAAAAAGAATGGTTAGAAATTACAGAGGATGTTTTTCAGAGCATATTTAAAAAATCGGCTGTAAAACGAACTAAGTTTAATGGCTTAAAGCGAAATATAAATTTTATTAGCTCCTCGTAACCTTTCTACAAACCTCAATAATAATATCTCTGTATTGATATCCAAAAGTGGCTAAACACCAAAATTTAAGCATCACTTTTTCTTCTATTACCAACAGATTATAAGCTTTTGAAAGTTCTTTTTGAAACAAAGATCTGTCGAAACTAACCTTGGTCAATATTTTTTTGCTGAGATCAAGCATTTTTGACATAATTTCTACTTTTAAATTAGTAATAGGTGAAGATAGTAACGCTAACAAATTTATTTCAAATATAAGTCACTTGTAGGTTATTCCAAAAGTAATGTATTTTGTCTTGGCAACAAAAAAATTGAATTATTTTAACGTAAATTTTTACCAGATTATAAAAGATGTTAGCAGCCGAAAAATTTGATGTGAAAGGGTTTTATATCAAGTGTAAGTAACTCAAATGCAATAAAATAAGAACCGATTATAAATTCTATTTTATTTTTTATGATTATTAGGTTATATTTGGGGCATGGAACTGAAGATAGATAGGTACATACAAACGTTATTGTTTAAACATAATTGTGTTATTATTCCTTCATTTGGAGGCTTCGTTGGCAATTACAAAGGCGCCGAAATACACCCTACACAGCACATCTTTACTGCACCATGCAAGCAGCTGGTGTTTAATAAAAACCTTATTATTAATGATGGCTTACTGGCTAACATTATTGTTCAAGAAGAAAAAGTTACTTATTCGGAGGCGCTTGAATTAATCGATAAAGATGTTTTTAAAATTAAACATTTGCTATCAATAGGCGAAAAAGTTGAACTTAGATCGATAGGTTTTTTGCGTTTAGACGTTGAGAAAAACATACAGTTTAATCCTGTATCTTTAACAAATTATGCTACTTCTTCTTTTGGATTACATAGCTTTCAGTCTTCTGCAATACAGCGAGGAAGTTTTGTAAGTGAGGTAGGAAAAACATTTAAAGACAGACCTGCAGTTAAAGCAAAAACAAACTTAAAAAAATACAGAAAGTATGCTTTGTTTGTTTTACCAATTGCAATCCTATTATTTTTGTTACCGTTTACTGCCGTATTAAAAGATAAAGTGCAATTACAAACTTCAGGCTTCTTTAGCAGTGCCGAAACAAATTTATATCAACCCGAAAGCCATAACTTTAATTTACCTTTAGCAGAAATTGTGCCTTTGCAGGTAATTGAATCAAGTGAAATTACCATCAATACTGAAGTTACGGATGCTGCATTTGCAGTGGCCGAAACAACAAAAGTAAGTACCACAGCCGTTCAAGCTGCAACTGAAATTACTAGTGGATCTTTTACCTTGATTTCTGGTTGTTTTGCGATATTAGAAAATGCCGAGAAGCAGGTAGAGCAACTAAAATATAAAAATATTAACGCCAGCATTATAGGCAAAACTAAAAACGGATTGTACCGAGTGAGCTGCGGAAGTTACAGCAATGTTAATGAAGCCAACCAAGCCATGATTAGCCTTAAAACGCAGCAAACAGAGGTTTGGGTTTTGAAAAATTAAACCTATTTTTTCGTAATGGAAAATTCTATTCTTGATGAATTAAAGGAAAGTGCTGCTGTTTTAAATACCTTTATCAACACCCCATCTGCGCTAATTGCCATTAAAAACGCCACTGATATAATGGTTGCTTGCGTTGCTAGCGGAAATAAGATTATAAGTTGTGGCAATGGAGGTTCAATGAGCGATGCAATGCATTTTGCGGAAGAACTTACCGGTCGATTTAGAAATAACAGAAAATCAATAGCCGCAATAGCAATTTCAGACCCATCGCATATAACTTGCACCGCAAATGATTACGGCTTTGAGCATATTTTCTCTAGGTATATTGAAGGTGTTGCCAAACAGGGTGATGTTTTGTTGGCCATAAGCACAAGCGGTAATTCTGAAAATATTGTAGAAGCGGTAAAAGCTGCTAAAGAAAAACAAATGAAAGTGGTAGCTCTCACAGGTAAGGATGGTGGAAAATTAGCCGATATGGTTGATCTAGAAATTAGAGCGCCATTTACTATCTATGCCGACAGGGCGCAAGAAATTCACATTAAAGTAATACATATCTTAATTAAAAATATAGAGCAAGAATTGTTTAAGCTAAATTTGATTTAGTTTTTTGAGAAACAATTTAAGCTCTTTAGATGTACTTTAAGTTCTTCATCAGCAATAAACAGGTAGTTATGATTTTGCTTTGGATTAGATGATTGCGCGCTTTCAAGCATTCCTACATTTTTGTTGAACAAATAAAATGCTTCGTAATTTAATGAAGCTAAATAATCTAAAATGGCTTTTCTATTATCAGTTGTATCTAAAATTTCGATTAAAAGAGCAGGCTTATAATTTACAAGCATATCTGTAGCTCCCTTAAGCACATTTATTTCAAACCCTTCGACATCTATTTTTACAATTTTAGGCTTATACTGAGGATTTGCTTTAAGATATAAATTAATGGTAGTAACAGGTATTTTTATTTCTGCAACTATTTTATCTTTGGCAGCATGTTCCTTATCAAAACTGCTCATGTAGGCCGAAGAAGAAATATAAAAACTCAATTGACCTTCGCTATCAGAAACACCAGATTGTTCAATTTTGTAATCTTTAAATTTATTTAGATCTATCATTTGCTGACATATTTTGCTCACTTCTGGATTAGGATCAAATAACACCGTAGGCCTATTTTCACTTAGGGCATACACCGATCGTAAGCCTACATTAGAACCAATATCAAAATAAGCAAAATTATTGTTGTAAAAGCTATTCAAGTGTTGTTCAATAATACTTAAACCTGCATCATGCCAAATATAACTAATAGCAAAGTGCCAAGTATTGGGTAAATTATTTTGCACTAAACAATCAACTTTTTTATCATTTAGTAAAGTAAAGTGCCAATTAAAATCAAAACCAGGCTGTTTTACATTCATCACAAAAAAGTCTCTAAATTTAAAAGAACCTTTTTCGTACAACGCGTTAGCAATTGGGATTGTTGCTTTACTACTCATTAAAAAATTAATGAAGCCTGCTGCAGTTTTTCTAATTAGT
>CAIKXD010000050.1 GCA_903831265.1 uncultured Bacteroidota bacterium | reverse complement strand
CTATTACCCAAATTTTAATAAATTATTAAGCGCTTTGTTTTTAAACTAAAAAGTAATATATTCGCAACGAATTCACAATCCAATGAAAAAGTTTTTATTATTATTTTTATTTTTAATTCCTTTTGTTAGCATGGCGCAACAGTGGAAAAAAACAAGAAAAGAGATACTTTTTGGAGCTGGTGCAGCCAACCTTTTAGGAGATTTAGGAGGTGCTGACCAAATAGGAACACATTTAATGAAAGATTTAGAGATTTCATTAACCAGACCGATGGCCGCTGTTGGATATCGCTATAAATTATCGCCAACAATGGCTATTAAAGGATATGGAGGTTGGGCACGTTTAACAGGAAATGATTTGCTTACCGCTGAACCATCAAGAAATAATCGCAATATAAGTTTTAGAACCAATATCATTACCGCTTCAGCGCAGTTTGAATACTCAATAATTGAAGAAAAGGTAAAATCTAGATACTCTAGAAGAGGTAAAAAATTCCCTCTAAATGTTTACTTTTTTGGTGGATTTGGTTTTTTTTATTTTAACCCTGAGGGTAAATATTACGATGGTAAATGGTATAAGTTAAAACCGTTGAACACCGAAGGTCAAGGATTGGCAGGCAGTGAAGGCACAGATTATTCATTATTTCAGTTTTGTGTGCCACTCGGTATAGGATTCAAGTTTCCAATTAACAGAGAATGGAGTATTGGTTTAGAATATTCAATTACCAAAACGTTTACCGATTATATTGATGATGTTAGTACAACCTATTACGACAATGACGCTATAAGAGCAGCTTATGGTGATGTGGCAGCTTATTTTGCTGATCCATCAACCACACCCACAAGAGATGCTACAATACCAGGAGGTACTAATCCTGGTGAAAAAAGAGGTGAAACAACCTATAACGATTCATTTATGTTTGCTTGGTTACATGTAAGTTACAAAATTACTGGTAGCAGTAAATCAAGGGTTAAATTCTAATATTCAAGACCTCCAATTGGAGGTCTTTTTTTTTATATGACTATCAAATCTCCAGAAAGTACCGAGGAATGGGCTAATTACTTTCTTTTAAGATGGCAAGTATTAAGAGCTCCTTGGAAGCAACCCAAAGGTACCGAGAAAGATGAAATTGAATTTTTAAACACAAGCTTTCATGCCATGGCACTAAATGACAAAAGCAATGCTATTGGCGTAGCACGAATTCATTTGTTAGACAATTATACTGCCCAAATAAGATATATGGGTGTTTCAGAGGAATGGCAAGGACAAGGAGTTGGGCGTGGCTTAATTAATTATTTAGAACTAATTGCTCAGTCTAAAGGTGTAAAAATCATCATACTTCAAGCAAGAGAAAATGCTTTAGCGTTTTATCAACAACAAAATTATAAAATCAAAGAAAAAACATTTATAATGTATGACCAAATCCAGCATTATTTGATGGAAAAGGAACTTTAAACTTTTCAATTAAGTGCGCATTATTTAGGTTTAAAGATGATTACTTTGTATAAATTTTTTGACAAACATAATTTTTCAAAAATATAATTGATATTTTTTTTGCTGTTTTAATTTGAATTACTACTTTTGGTTAAGTTTAGTTAATAAAATATTGACTAACAATAACTACAAACCCTTTTAAACAGCAGCCTATAAGACATTTTTACATTTAATTAGTATTAAAATTAAATCTGTAAAATTATGTCGTATATTCATTTTGAAGATGCTGAATTAGTAAAATTGTATATTAAGGGCAATGAATCCTGCTTAGTAGAGCTCATCGATAGGCACCAACAAAAATTGTTTTCATTTATTTACAAAAAGGTTAAAAACCAAGAGCTTGCAGAAGACCTCTTTCAGGATGTTTTTATAAAAGTGATTAACTCACTGAAGTTAAACAAATATAATGAAGAGGGAAAATTTAGCAACTGGATTATAAGAGTTGCGCGCAACCATTTGATGGATTATTTTAGAGATAACGTTAAAATGCGCACCTACAGTGGAACTGAGGACTTTGATGTATTTGACGTTGTTATAGTTGATGAAGGATACAAACCTGAAAACTCTGATAAAAGGCACGAAAAGAAAAAAATGAGAAATTTAATTATGGCACTTCCAAAGGAGATGCGTGAGGTTGTAATCCTTAGAACTTATTTTGACATGAGCTTTAATGAAATTGCACAATTGCAGTCGGTAGGTATTAACACTGCATTAGGCAGAATGCACAATGCGCTTAAACATTTAAGAAAACAATACCATGATACTGATGAGCTAAAAAAATATTTTGAAATTGCTGCACAATAATTTAATAGGGGTTGCGTTTTAAAACTATAACCCCTAACTTAGTTTGAATGCAAAAACTTTACTTAAAAAACGAAACACAAGTTCAATCAACCAGCACTGCCGAAAGCACCAAACCAAGGCAACATGTGATAACCGCTCTGCTTAATTACTCAAAATCTTTGCAGGTTCATCATATGAAAAGTGGAAAAAAGGTGGCCTTAAACATGAACTAAAAAATAAGCCCTGCATAAATTATGCAGGGCTTATTTTTTAAACTTATCCCTGTTGTAGCGCAACAGAAATTAAATTATTGCTATGGCAATTAATTTGTTTTAATCATTCTGTGAATAGCTTGTTCTCCGCTTTCATTCAATACTTTAACAATGTATGTGCCTGTGGCAAAATCATTACCAATAGTAACATTTGTGTTGGTATTTACTTGCTCGTTCCAAACTAAATTGCCCACCATATCAAAAATTTGAACTTGTGCTTTATCACTTTTTGATGATTGGATAAATAAAGTGGCCTGCTGATTGAATGGGTTGGGATAAACAGATAAGTTAAATATACTTTCGTTGATGGAAGCATCCATTGTGATTTCATTTTCAACAATTGTTTCGTTGCCATCGGCATCTGTAGAAATGCTAATTTCACGTGCTGATATGCCGCTGCTTATACCTATGCTGCATGTTGCACTCCAAGTACTCCAGGTATTATAAACATATCCCCTAACTCTTACTTGATAAGTACGACCTGGTAATAATGCAGGTGCAACGGTATTCAATACTAAGTAAATAGAACCAACTTGCTTTATGATCACTTGATTGGTTAAAATATCTGTAAATTCATATTGATATAAAGACCACATTGATACAGATTGACATGCTATAGTAGAAGTTAATGCCAAATTTGTAACATTACAAAATTGAGGTCTTATTATAGTAGCTGGTACGCCTGTGATAGCAGGGTTTTGCATTAAGCCTATAACGCAGCTTGTACCATAATTGCCCCAAAAACCTCCTACTTTTGCTCTTACTCTACAATTGTATTGTGTATTCCATTGCAATGTTGGAGTAACCATAAAAGGTGCAATAATATAAGAGCTAGTTATTCTTGTTGCATATACTGCATTGTTTGAAATACTTCTAAACTCCCACTCATAATTGCTAGCTCCACTTACAATATTACAGGCTATTTGAGCTGATGGAATTAGATTTATTTTTCCACAATCAACGCTTCGTAAACGTGTTTCAGGAGGGGTAGTAACAAGGTAACCATTAACCAACGCCCAACCCGCAGGCAGAGCAGATGGATTACCCGTAATTCCACCTGACACAACCCCGGTTAAGGTCGCACCAGACAGGTTCACACCATTAAAGTTCGTATTGGTCAGGTTCGCACCGGTCAAATTCGCCCCAGACAGGTCCGTATTCCACAGCGTTGCACCGCTCAGGTTAAAATTGGTCAGGTTGGCACCGCTTAGGTTTGCATCATACAGGTTTGCACCAGGGCCAACGAGGTAACCAGAAACCAAGGCCCAACCCACAGGCAGAGTGGATGGGGTACCCACAATTCCACCTGACGTAAGCCCGTTTAAGTTAGCACCAGCTAGGTTCGCACCAGCTAGGTTCGTACCCCCCAGCCCCCCACCTAACAGATTCGCACTGGTCAGGTCCGCACCGCTCAGGTTCGAACCAGTAAATTCCGTACCGACCAGAATCGCATTGGTCAGGTTTGCACCGGTCAGGTTTTGATTAAACAGGATTATACCGGACTTATTGCAGCCTGACCAGTTGACATTTGGCGCAGCTGGTGCGCTACAATCTGGTTGGGCCTGAACCGAAAAGAAGCTTATACTCAATAAAAAGATGGCAGCTGTATGGAATAATTTTTTCATGGTGTGTAATAGTTTTGAATTTGTGATTGAGTTACTGCGGCTTTTACATCTGCCACTCACGATGCTTAAATGTTGTTTTGTTGTTTGCATTTTACTTTTGTTTTAATTGGTTAATTGATTGTATGTTTAAATAATGTATTTACTGAAATGCTGCTTTGTTTTTTTGGGTAATTTTTTTGCCATTTCAGTAGCGTTATTTGCTATCATTTTCTGCTGTTTTTTTTCATTTTTTGCAATTGTAAATAAAAAAAAGATGCAAATTTACAATGTGGGATGGGAGGCCCTTAATCTGGGATAGAAACATGAAAAAAATGAAAAAAGTCACTTTTCGGTTATTTTTTACCCAAAAATGCCCTTGCGGAATTTGTAGTTAAAATTCCAAATTGATACTTTTTAAAAAGGTATGTAAACTCAAAATAAAAAGCGATTAAGTTCAAATGAACTTAATCGCTTTTTATAAACTAACCTAAACTATTAAAGCATTATGGTGTCCTCATAAAATAGGTGGTGTTGTTTCCTGTTATTTTAACAATAAAAGAAAGTTCAAATTTAAATTAATCATTCAACTTTACCATTCTGTGGATAGCTTGTTCTCCGCTTTCGTTCAATACTTTAACAATGTATGTGCCTGTGGCAAAATCGTTGCCAATGCTAACATTTATGTTGGTATTTACTTGCTCGTTCCAAACTAAATTACCCACCATATCAAAAATTTGCACTTGTGCTTTATCACTTTTTGATGATTGAATAAATAAAGTGGCCTGCTGATTGAATGGGTTAGGATAAACATTGATGTTGAAAATATTTTCATTCAATATTTCTTCAGCATTCATCTCTTCGGCTTCTAATTCTTCTCTGCTGCCACTCACAAAACCAATTGTACAAGCACTTCCATAAGTACCAACTACGCCTGATATTGTAGCTCTTACTTTAATACTATATTGTCTATTGTTTTGCAAAGCAGGTACCACCGTATTAAACACTAAATTCACAGTTGTTCTTGATTGCACGCTTACAGCGTTGGTTGTTAAATCAGTAATTTGAAACTCATATAATGTTGCTCCATTTACTGTGTTAGCGACTACTAAACCAGTACTAAAGTTAAAATTAAGTTTACCACAATCACTGGTTCTTAAGTTTGTAGTTGGCACTCCGCAAGTTGCTGGATTGCAAATGAAACCAATGGTACAAGG
>CAIKXD010000049.1 GCA_903831265.1 uncultured Bacteroidota bacterium | reverse complement strand
TGAATTTTACAAAATCCGCGAGGAATATCTGCCGTTCCAAAAAAACGAACACCATTAATATTCCCTAGTCTGCCACTAACATGCAAGCCTGTAGCTTCAAGATTTCCGAATGAAATTTCAAACAATGATTCCTTTAAATCGTATCTATCTTGTAAGTAACTTAAAAAATGTTCTCTATAGCTGATATTTAATTGATGCCAACCATCATTGATAACAATTTCGCACTGATCTTGTGCTTTTTTAAAATATTGTTGATTATTTTCTAAATAACAGTTTGCTTCACTTGGATACAAATAAGGCTGGTATCCACCCATTTTAAGATAGAGACGCGCTAACATTCCGTGAGCTGCCATTTTATTGGGTTCTCCAGGAAGATATTTTGCATTATTGGCATGCACTAAATGTTCTGCAGCGAAAAGAAAATCTTTTTCTACCTGATTATAAACATCAATTACGGGGGATGCTGCCAAAATATTATCACTTTGCGAAGTCGTCGGAGTTAAACGCAGAGGAACAGGTCCAAACCAGTTTGCCAAATTAAAATAACAAAAAGCTCTCATAAAATAGGCTTTTGCTAAAACAGAATTATATTCTTCAACAGTATTGAAAATAGCTGGATTTAGATTTTTTTCCAACTTATTTACTAGATGAATACAGCTGTAAAAATTGAGCCAAACATTTTTTACAGAAGCAGAGGACGAATTAAATCCATATTTAGCTTCCTCCCAGTTAGGAGTTCCATCATTAGTGTAAGTCTCATCAGTACCGCCTTCAATGAGGACATTAAACACCCAACCATAGACCTGATCGTTTGAAAGTTGACTGTATATTCCAGCAAGTGCAATATCAACCTCTTGTTTATTTGAATAAAAAGTTTCTTCCTTCCAAAACGATTTTGGGTCCGCTTCAAGAAAGTCTGTACAACCCGTTAAAGTGGAAATAGCTAGACAAACTATTGTAAATTGAATTTTATATTTTTTCATTTTTAGTGATTTTTCTAAGTTAATTATTTTAAAAAGTTACGTCTATTCCTCCAGTTACTGTGGCACTTTGTGGATAGGCAGAGTAATCTAGTCCTGGAGTCAATGCTCCGTAACGACCCACAGATACATCTGGATCATAGCCTTTATAGCTAGTCCATCTGTAAAGGTTTTGTGCAGCAACTGAAATTCTAAAATTGGTTAGCTTCAACTTTTTCAGAACACTTTTAGGAAGATTGTATCCTAAAACAATTGTTTTAAGTTTCAAATAAGATCCATCATCAACAAAACGAGAATCTAATTTGTATCCCATTGGTGTTGTTGTGTTAATTCCATTATATCTCATACCGCCGATACTAGTGTCGGTGTTTGTTGGAGTCCAAATATCGGATAGAGAACTGAAACCGTTTCGGGTTTGGTTATAAATACTACCAAATTGTGATTCGTTTCCATTTAAAATATCGAAATCAAAAGCCCACTGAAATAATATTTGCAAATCAAAAGACTTGTATCTAAAGTTATTTAAAAATCCACCGGTATGTTTAGGCTGAGGATTACCAATTATTTTTCTATCCAAATCATTTATAATACCGTCACCAGCATCCGCAATTCCATCAGAGTTAGTGTCTACGGTTAATTGATCTTTGAACTTTACCATTCCAGGTTGCATTTGTGTACGATAGGATGGTATTCCGGATTTCAAATCATAACTCCCGCCATTGGTTAAAATAAAATCATCAATTTGATAAATTCCATCAAATTCTAAACCGTAAATCATTCCCACAGGATTATTTACTCGTGTTACATATTGGTATTCATTTTGCATAAACTGGGTATCCCACTCAGGATCGGTTAAAATTTCGGTTTGACCATTATTTAATCTAACTGTATTTGTTTTGTTAAATGATATATTAAAATTGGTATCCCATTCAAAATTTTCGGTTTTAATATTTTTAGATTCAATAGTGATTTCAAGACCTTTGTTTGTTACTTCTCCAACATTTTGCTGTACTCTATCAAATCCTGTACTTGGAGAGGTTTCTGCATCTAACAATAAATCTTTTGTTCTTTTAAAGTAATAGTCGATTGTTAAATTGATTTTCTTGAACAAATTCAAATCTATTCCTAAGTTGGTTTGTGAGGTGGATTCCCATCTTAAATCTGGCACTGCAATATTTGATTGATAAGCGCCAGGATAAAAAGTTTGATTATTTCCCAAAACATAACCACTTGATGCGTCAACTGTATATAAATTAAATGCATCGTAATCCCCTACACGGTCATTCCCTGTTTTCCCCCAACCAGCTCTTAGTTTTAAGTCTGTTATAAAATCTAAAGAACTCATAAAGTCTTCTTTAGATACTCTCCAGGCAGATGAAAATGAGGGAAAATAGCCCCATCTATTTTCTTTTCTAAATTTTGACGAGGCATCAGATCTAAAATTAACTGTTGCAATGTATTTGCTATTGAATTCATAGTTAAGCCTTCCGAAGTAAGACATTATGGAATTTTCAGAATAGGATGAATTAGCAATAGTCGCGCCTGTACCAATTCCTAAATTATCAATACCAAAGATATCAGTTGGCAAATTAGTATTTTGTAATCTTGAAGTTGTTATATTTCTTGACTGAGCTTCATAACCTAACAGGGCATCATACTTATGTTTCCCTTTTACATCTTTAAATTTCAAGGTATTTGAGGTTGAAGCGGTAGATGTTCTAGCGGTTGTAATGGTTCCGTTTATACCACGGTTTGTTCTGTTAGCCTCTTGTGTACCTGATTTGTAAAACAAGGTTTGTTTGTTAAATCTAGTCCAGTAATTTCCGCTAATATTTAATGTGAATTTTTTTAAGAAACTATAATTTAACCCTAAAGTTGTTGTGAACTCATCGTTACCATTAGTTCTTTGGGTATTGTTTAGCGATTTTTCAGGATCAAAAAGATATTGATCTTGATTTTGGAGATCTTCTTCTTCCTCCTCTTGGTCAGCTCCCAAAGGATTTACTGGTCTAAACGAAATAGCATCTCTAATCACACTGTTTACTTTATTTCCAGATACTTGTAACCCCTCTTGCATGGTCTTACTATAAGTTAATTGACCGTTGAATTTCAAATTTTCATTGGCTTCACTGGTAAATTTTAATCTATTATTATACTTTTTAAATCCATTCTTTGGCACCCATCTAGACCAGACAGGAAGACGCCAGCTATACTATTAATCCATAAAGATAATATTGCCAGCGGCAGTATTTTTACTCCCTCGCTTATAGATTCAGTTGGTATAGCATAAATAATTGCATATTCGAACAAAGGAGATGCTATCGCCAAAAAGAGGCCCACAATTACTACTATACTTATTGTTGCGGTCTCAAGAATTTCTGATGCCCTTTTATCATCTTCTAAGGCCTTGTACTTAGCTATGTATTTAACTACGCTACCCATTAATCCCATATCACTAAGCTTAGCGAATGAAGTACTAGCTAGGATTACTGACCAAAGGCCAAGTTGTTCAGCCCCAAGACTTAAAATTAAGTACCTATATAAAAAAAATAGAACTAACCCAGAAATAATAGTTTGAAGCACCGACCATACTGAGTTTTTTAATACTAGCTGTCGGTTGAATATTTTCATTATGATTTTTTAGTGCTAATCATCTTATAGTCTATAGAAAATACCATCCACTTGATATGATCTGCCACTTAAGGGATCATTAAATCCAGGCTGAATACCCCATAATGTAAATCCACTTTTATTCATTCTTAAAATCAAGTCTTCCCATAAATATTGATTTTCATATAAGGGTACTAATGACATTTCCAGTAAGACTCCATGAATTTTTGAGATTGAGTTTTCAACACCATCTAAGACACTCCATTCATATCCTTGAGTATCTATCTTCAAAAAGGGTTTTTTATAATTTAATAATATTTTATGCGCAATTGAATCTAGCTTTAAGATTGGGACCGTTTCAATTCCTATATATCCTGTATTGGGTGCTGCTAATTCATGGCTTGCAAGCATAGGAAGTATGGAGCTACTGGCTAAATTTTCCGCAATATTT
>CAIKXD010000048.1 GCA_903831265.1 uncultured Bacteroidota bacterium | reverse complement strand
TGGAAACAAAAAATGGGCTATTTTTCACTTTATTGGATCATTCCATATATATTATTTTATACTTTTTTTCAAGGTTTACTGCTTAGTTTATCAGGGATTTTATTTCTATTTATTTTAATTTCTTTCATTGTTATTATTTGGATAAAAAAGAAATTTGGAAATATTTATTTTTTAATATCAATAATTGTCTTGCCGCTTTTATGCTTTAATATTATGGTTAGTATTCCTCAAGTGGAAGGAGAATGGGGAAATGCAAAATGGTACGCTGACGAATATTTGAAAAATCCCGATGATTTTGTTTCCAAAAGAGTATACCCAATGTCTGGAACTGAAACTAGAATTGTAATGTGGACTGCTGCGATCAATGGAATTTCACACCATCCTTTTGGAGTGGGAACTGGCAATGTGGATGAATTTTTAGCAAAAGAGTTAACATCCTTAAAGCAAGTAGAATTAATTAAATATCAATACAATCCTCACAATCAGTTTCTTCAAACAGCATTGGAAATTGGAGTTTTTGGACTTATTATTTTAGTATTATTTATAGCTTTCACCATTGTATTTGCTGTGAAACAAAAAAATTGGATTTTATTAATTGTGGTCACTAGTCTTTTATTTAATTCTCTATTTGAATCAATGTTACAAAGACAAAGTGGAATTGTATTTTATAGTTTCTGGATTTGTTTATTGGTCTTTTTTACTCAAAATGAGAAGCAAATCGTTTCTTCAAAAAATGATATTGTCGCATGAAAATTTCTGTCATTATTCCTTGTCGAAATGAATACCTTTACATTGAAGAGTGTTTAGAGGCAATTTATAAAAATATACTTCCTGAAGTATATGAGATTACTATCTATGTGGTCGATGGAATGAGTAATGATGGAACTCGTGAAATTGTCTTAAAATTAATGCAAAATTATTCTAATCTGCACCTAATTGATAATCATAAGAAGTTGACACCTTTTGCATTTAATCTTGGAATTCATCAAGAATTTGTAGATTATATTCAGATAATTGGGGCAAGACACATTATTTCATCTGATTATATTTTAAAAGGAATACAGATTTTAGAAAATGATACATCAATCTGGTGTGTGGGGGGTAGATTGATTAATAACTACACAAATTCAACAAGTGAAATGATCTCGAATGCCATGGACACTTCCTTTGGAATGGGAATTGGGAATTTTCGTATTCTAGCAGAGTCTGGCTTCACTGATACGGTAACAAGTCCTTTGTACCCTTTTTGGGTGTTTAATAAAATTGGTTATTTTGACGAACAATTAGTTAGAAATCAGGATGATGATTTTAATTTTAGGGTAACTAATGCAGGAGGGAAAATTTGGTTCGAGCATTCAATTTCATTAAAATATTATGTGAGGGCGGCATACAATAAGTTGTATAGGCAATTTTATCAATATGGTTATTGGAAAGTATTTGTCAATAAAAAGCACAATACTGTGACAACTATGAGACAATTAGTACCACCTATTTTTGTTTTGTATTTATTTATTATTCTTCCTATATTCTTTTATAGTAGGCATCCTCCAATCCATTTTACCACCTATATCCAATAAT
>CAIKXD010000047.1 GCA_903831265.1 uncultured Bacteroidota bacterium | reverse complement strand
GATTAGCTGATGATATTGCGGTTTTGGAATACTGTAATTCAATTTGAGAATGAATAGTTTTTCTCTGCGCCCTCTGCGGCTACTTTGCGTGCTTTGCGGTTAATAATCTGTGAATCTGTGGCAAAAAACAATGTGTCAATGAAACAATGCCTAGGCTTCGGCAGAAAAAGGATGTTATTTTATTTTGCGCTCTTTGCGTCTTCTCTGCCTGCTTTGCGGTTAATATTCTGTGAATCTATGGCAAAAATTAATTTAAAATGATCTTTCAACCTTTAGCTTTTAATTTTAAAATGAAAGACCAAACATTCACATAATTAAGGGTTCTGAAATGTATAATAGCACCCAGCTTTGCCTGGGCAATTTAAAAATTATTGCTAATTGTAAAAAAGCCTTGTAATTTTGCATTAAAATTAAACCATGTTTTTGCATAATAGAATCAATAAAAAGGAACTAAAAGAGCGCTTAAAAAGTGACACCACAGCGCGAAAAACGATTTCATTTTATAGGTATGTAATTTTAGAAAATGCCAATGACCTTAGAGATAAATTATACAAAGATTTATCTGCTATGAATGCCTTAGGAAGAATATATTTAGCCTACGAAGGCATTAATGCACAAATGAGTATACCCGAAGCCAATTATGTTAATTTTATAGCCTATCTAGATTCTTACCAAGAGTTTAAAAATATGCCCATCAAAGCGGGTGTTGAAGATGATGGAAAATCTTTCTACAAACTAGCCATTAAGGTACGTAAAAAAATTGTTGCCGATGGTTTAGAAGATGGCACCTTTGATGTAACCAATGTGGGCAAGCATTTAGATGCTGTTCAATTTAATGAAGCACTCGAATTGCCAGGAACTGTTGTTGTAGATATGCGCAATCATTACGAAAGTGAAATTGGTCATTTTGAAAATGCAATATGCCCCGATGTAGATACTTTTAGAGAGGAACTACCAATGGTGGCAGAAATGCTAAAGGATAAAAAGGATCATAAAATTTTAATGTATTGTACTGGTGGCATTAGATGCGAGAAAGCAAGTGCCTACCTAAAACACAAAGGTTTTTCTGATGTAAATCAATTACATGGTGGCATTATCGAATACGCGCGACAAGTAAAGGAGCAACAATTACCTGTTAAATTTAAAGGTAAAAATTTTGTTTTTGATGAACGTTTAGGAGAAAGAATTAGCGAGGAAATTATTAGTAAATGTCATCAATGTGGCGCAGTTTGCGATGCCCATACCAATTGTGCTAATGATGATTGCCACTTGTTGTTTATTCAATGCCATTCGTGTAAAAAAACTATGCAAGGTTGTTGCAGTGAGGCTTGCATAGAAGTAATTAATTTACCTGTCGAAAAACAAAGAGCAATTAGAAAAGGCAGTGTCAAAGAAGATTCATTAAGTGTATACAAGAGCAGGCTTCGTCCCAATTTAAGCGAACTAAATTTAGAAAGTGAAAAAATAAATCACATTCAAAAAAATATGGACTTAAAATAAACTCAAATCCCGCTTTCTTATCTTTTTACATCGCTTTTCATCAACAACGAACTATCGCCATAGCTTAAAAAACGGTAGTTAGTTTCAAGCGCTTCATTATATATATTTTCCCAGTCCTTACCTGTTACAGCAGCAATTAAAAGCAGCAAGGTGCTTTTTGGCTGATGAAAGTTTGTAATTAAGCCTTCGGCTATTTTTAATTGATATTCAGGTGTAATCATAATTTGCGTTTTAGTAACTAAACGCGTGTAATTGTTATTTTTCATCCATCTAATTAAGGCCGAAATAGCATCATAAGCTGTTACATCTTGCTTTAATTTATAGGCTTCCCATTGCGATATTGATAAGTCTTTTAAAGATATATAGGCATTGATAAATGTTTTAACTCCCATCCAATATAAACTTTCAATCGTTCTTAACGAAGTGGTACCTACTGCAATTATTTTACCTGTGTGCAATAAAATATTTTCAATACTTAAAATTGTTACATCAATCAACTCTTCATGCATTTCATGGTCTTTGTAATGCGCTGTTTTTATAGGTTTAAATGTTCCAGCACCAACATGCAAGGTCACAAACGTTTTATCAATATTTTTTTGTTCAATTAACTGCATCACTTCTTCGGTAAAATGCAAGCCAGCAGTTGGCGCAGCCACAGAGCCACTTTGCTTTGCATACACTGTTTGATAGCGCATTTCATCCTCAGCATTTGCTTTCCTGTTCATGTAAGGAGGCAGAGGCAATTCGCCCGCAAGCTGAAGAATATCTGCAAAAGTTATTGTTGGATTTTCCCATTCAAAAGCAATCTGAAATAGGTCAGATTTGCGCTCAAGCAGGCGCGCATGAACATTTATTTCAATATTATTATGGGTAAATTTAGTGCTTACTTTGCCCGATTTCCACTTTTTTGCCCCACCAACCATACAAAGCCATTCGCTTTTATTGGTGTTAGAAAGTGCTATGGATGGGTCATTACCATTGGCGGGCTCTAAACAAAAAATTTCTATGTGAGTGCCTTTTTCTGTATAGAAGTGCAAGCGTGCATGAAAAACTTTTGTATTGTTAAATACCAACAAACTACCTGTTGCTATATGATTGCTTATTCCAATAAAATGATCGTGGCTTATTTTATTTTCTTTATACACCAATAATTTAGCATCATGACGCACAGGAAGTGGGAAAGATGCAATTTTTTCGGCAGGTAAATTATAATCTAAAGTTTGTGCTTCAAACTCCATATGCCATCAATAATTTTAGTAGTTAAATGATTTTAAATGTCCCAAACACTATTTCTCTTGCTCTTGTTGAACTTGAAATAATGCTTATGCTCTAAAATAAACGCCATTATAAAGTAAATAATGATTGGCGAGCCCACCGTAAAGAAACTTAAATAAATAAAATACATTCTAATGCTATTGCTTTTAATTCCCAACTTTTTACCCCACCAAGTGCAAACACCAAAAGCATGTTGCTCAAACCAAGCAGTAATTTTTTGAATCATAGTATTAGATTGTATAAGGCAAAGTTAATTATTTTTTATAATAAAATGTCCAATTCCGCACTGTAAGCATTTTTTTTGATCACAATGATTGTTCTTTAATTCAATTAATGCTTGCGATTGAAGGGCGTTGTTGGGCTTTACACCAGCCAAAGTCCATAGTTGGGTGATAGTGTTTTTTTCTGGACTTAACTTTTCAAGAAGTTCAATCGCTAATTCGCACTTATCTTCATTTCCATAGTGCTTGCCATACACAAAAATAAAAGGAACAATGGTATTTATGATGAGATTTTCAATGGCCGCTTTTCCAATATTTTTTTTCAGTTGATGAGTAGCTGCATCAAAAGTGTAATGCCCATCCCAAAAAGGGGAAGCCGCTACTTTAAATAATTTAATGAGCTCGTTAGGATGTTCAGCAGCAATTATTTTTGAAAATAAATGAGAAGATTGATGAATAAGCGCCGCAAATTGAGCAATTCTTATGGTTGGAAAGTTTACCGGACGCATTCTCGATAACTTCCATAAATGTTTGTCAATACCAACTAATTGAAACTTTTTTTTAAGATAAGCATACTCATTTTGAAGCATCAAAGGATAGCTCTCCGTAAATGTATCGTTCAAAAAACCGGCTTGCCCAAAAAGCAATGCTTCAATTTGATGTATGTTTTCTTTGTGTTTGGCTATAATGCCTAATGGGGTATTGCGTGCTAACAATTCAAAAGGCACCTGATTTACTTTAAAACCAAAGTTGCTAGCCAATTGCAAATAAAAGCTCTGCTCCCAATGTTGTTGATTTTCGGCCAATAATTTTTCAATGTGTTGCGATTTGTGCTCAAGTCGTTTTACAATAATACTTTCCAAATAAGTATGCACAAAAGGTTTAGGAACACTCGAAATGCTTTTTTCACATGCAATATTATGGTTGTTTTGTTTAAACGATTGATACTTTTGAATGACATCATTACTAATATGGTTTTTTAGTACCAGCGTTTTAATGGGTTTACCATCGGCATAAAAAAGTGGTTTGTCATCAGTATAAACCACATGCAAGATAATATTTTGAAAACTCGGATCGCTTTGATGTTTATGTAATAACCAATCTGATGATTTTATATGTAATTCTACATTGCCAGCCCACAGTGTTTGGCCAATTTTAATTTTTGCATTTAAAAAATCAGGACCAGAATTTAAGTTATGTAATCCAACCTGAAACAATGTAATAGATTCACCATCTGTAGTGTGTAAATTGTTGGTGTCGAACAATTTCATTTTCCAAATATATTGAAACAAATCCTCGAGCATAAAGGCTTTATTTTTTGATAAGTAGCTACACTATTTAATCTAATAATTCTTAACAAATATACCCCTAAATTCATACGTAGCAAACCTTTGGTGTAAATTTACACTGTGTAAAACTTATTATAGTGTAAAATAGTACATAAATAAAACTTATTAGATTTGTAACTGCAAGATTAAATTTTACATAACACCAAATACTTAGAAGGTTTTCGATAAAATTATATTTTGATAATTTCAAACTACCATGTATAAAAATTATATATAATGAAACATATTTTAGCTACTTTACTTTTTATTTTCAGTCTTTCAATTTTGAAAGCTGATGAAGATAAACCTACCATTTATAAAATGTGGAGCAGAGGTGAAGGGATTAAAAACTTTGTTTTCGATATTGGATCAGATAGTGTTACTTTTAATTTTTCCGAGAAAGATAAATGGTCTGCTAGCGATATTAAATCATATGCTTTTGTATCATTTAGTCAAAATGGAAGTGGAGGAAGATTAATTGTACACAGAGACAGTTCAGGGATTGAGCACTTTAGAACTATTGACCTGGTAAACCTTACGCTAGATTCATTAAAATTATTTCTGCACCCACAATATTTTGCTGAAAAAAACCAAGCAGAAAATGCAGTGGTAAAAAATATAACAGATTTAAAAACATTTTACACCACCGAATATTTATATCTTAAAAAGGTAGAAGAAAAAGCGCCAACCCTCAAGAAAAATGATTACATCAATTTTTTAAAAGATGCGCAAGCCGAAGCTAAAAAAAGAGCAACTTCTAAAACACTCGTGCTCGACCCTAAAAAAGCTATCGACAAAAGAGTAGATGAGTTTTTATTTGATTTTGCAAAACAAAAACAATATCGTGGTAAAATATTTCCCAACAACTTAGAAAAGGCAATCAATGCAAATGCTAAAGACGAAAATGTTAAGAAAATTTTAGCAAGTATCAAAACCAATTTTGTGGTCAAAAAAACGGCCGAAACGGAATTAAGTAAAGATCCTAAAGCCAAAACAAATACTCAAAAAGTTGACGCTAAAACAGCTCCTAAAAAAGATAAACCATCAAACTACTTAATCATTAAAACAGAAGAGAAAAAAAGTAAATAATGCTTTAAT
>CAIKXD010000046.1 GCA_903831265.1 uncultured Bacteroidota bacterium | reverse complement strand
CACTCTGCGCCTTCTTTGCGTGCTTTGCGGTTAAAACAATGTGCCAATGTAGCAATGTGATAATACAATTTGAAAATGGATGTCATTTTACTTTGCGCACTCTGCGCCTTCTTTGCGTGCTTTGCGGTTAAAACAATGTGCCAATGTAGCAATGTGATAATACAATTTTAAAATGGATATTGTTTTACCTTACACTCTGCGCCTTCTTTGCGTGCTTTGCGGTTAAAACAATGTGCCAATGAAGCAATGTGATAATAAAATTTGAAAATGGATGTCATTTTACTTTGCGCTCTCAGCAATTTTATGGATTCCGAACTTTGCTAGATGGATATTTAATCTGTGAATCTGTGGCAAAAAAACAATGTGTCAATGAAGCATTCAAGCAAAAATAAGCACTTTTAATTTGTGCAATATAATTAGTTGCAATAATAATTGTGTCAATCATTTGATTACTTTTGAAGGCTTATAAAACAACACCAAAACACCATGAAAAAGTACATTTTGATTATTAGTTTTCTACTATGTTACATCATTAATTTTGCCCAAAACTTTGAACCTTTTACTTGGCAATATCCTAAATATGGTGCACATACCATCAATTGCACGAGATGGATTACTGGCCAAAAATTTATTGCAGTTGGCGATGCGGGTGCAATGCTATTAAGTAATGATGATGGCTTAACATGGCAAAGAATTGAACCATTTACTAAACAAAAATTTAGAAATGTTTATATTAAAGATAGTCTAACCTTTTTTGCAGTAGCAAGTAATGACAATGGTTTGGGTGAAATTTATAGAACAATGGATGGAGGTCAAAATTGGGCATTGATGTATAATATCCCAAACAGGTCGCTAAGAGACATACATTTTCCCAATGATAGTATAGGTTACGCTGTTGGAAATGTTGGTGCACTTATAAAATCTACAGACGGTGGTAATACATGGCTTGATATATCCAGTCTTGGAATTTTAAGTGGCGATTTAACTTCTGTTTATTTTTTAAATGGAGATACAGGTTTTGTAGGAAGAAACCTTACGAATGCTGCTATGTATAAAACGGACAATGGAGGTTTAACATGGAGTCAAGTATTTGGCTACAATGGACAAGCATGTTACACCATAAAATTTTTGAACGACACTTTAGGATATGCCGGTGCCTACAACAGCAGAATATTCAGAACCACCAATGGTGGAATTAATTGGATTCAGCAAACAAGCTTTCAAACCAGTGAAAAAGTTACAAGTATTGACTTTTCAAATTTAACCAATGGAATTGCAGTAACAAATTCTTATGTTTACAGAACTAACAATGGCACCGCATGGTCGGGACCTTTTAATGGTCAAACAAATTTTATTTCAGCTGCTTTTGCACCTACTGGAAGTATTGTTATAGGCGATAGATATGGAGGCATACATACAGCGCAAAATTCAGGAACCACCTATTCAAATATGAATCCTCAATCGGGATTTTTTAATTTTAAAAGAATAAAGTTTGCTAATGCTCAAAATGGTTGGGTAGCTGGCGAAGGGTATTTTATAATGAAAACTACGAATGGTGGTGCAACTTGGACTAGCACTAATCCTTCAACTTATTACGATTATCTTAATGATATGGCAGTGCTTTCGCCAAACAAAGTAATTATAGTTTCAGGTGATATTAACAATAATGTAAGCAAGGTAATTACTACCACTAATGGAGGCACAAGTTATAGCGAACAAATACTTAGCACAAGTGGATTAAATGCTGTTTCTTTTCCAAGTGCAACTACTGGATATATTGTGGGAAACAACGGTGTAGCTTTTAAAACCACGAATGGTGGTACAAGCTACACATCAATTACAACAGGCATTACAAATAATCACCAGGAAGTATTTTTTGTTACTAACCAATTGGGATTTGTAGTGGGTGAATTTGGCGATTTAAGAAAAACAATCAACAGTGGAGCCACATGGACACAGCTCAATGTTAGTGGCATGGGCACCACCAAGCAAATTTATTTTACTGATATTGTAAATGGCTATACGGTCAATGAAAATGGTGTAGTTTTTAGAACAACTGATGGCGGTGCAACATTTACACTTGCTGGTCAAACTTGTTTGCAAACTCCTAATGACATGCAATTTATTAACGACAGCACAGGCTTTGTTGTTGGAAGTAATGTAAATGCAAGCTGTGATGTAAGTTACACAACAGATTATGGGCAAACATGGAATTCAATAACTTTTCCATATGAATATGCTGGCAATGGAGTATTTGCCTTTGACACTGCCAATGTATATATGGTTGGCAATAATCAAACAATCATTAAAACAAGTGTTGATGGCGTGGTAACATCTAAAAATAATATAGCACCAAAAAATGATCAATTCTATAAAATTTATCCTAATCCAAGTGATGGACTATTTCAGATTGAATCAACTAAAAATAATGATGCCCACATTGAAGTGTATGATATAGCAGGTGGATTAATTTATCAAGATGTATTCAACAGTGGACTTTTTAAATTTGATTTAACGGCTTATCCAGCTGGTTTGTATTTTGTTAGGATAAATTCAGAAAATCAATATTATACCTATAAAATTTCTAAAAATTAAGCGAAATCATAGCATCTAAACTTTATTCATCTGTGCTAAATACTTATTGAATGGTTTGTCACAACAATCACATTCTATTACTTTTGTAGACTAGCGTTACTTTTAATTATTATTCAATTACTATTCAATTTTCAAACCATGAGAAAAATTTATTTTTTACTATTACTGTTGCTTTGTACGAAGCAAAATACCAATGCTCAATTATTCGATAAAAGGTATAATTGGAATTTATCCACCACACAATTTGCACAAGTAACAGCAGTTGAACACCGCAGCAATGGCAATAATTTAATTGCGATTCGACAGTCATATCAAACAGGTCAAGGTGCAGCAGCATTGATTGAAATTACACCTAATGGTGATACCTTATGGACTAAAAAATTTAATCGTGAAGGAACAAGTTATGGCGAAAATTTCATCAACTTCATTAGAGAAATGCCAGATCATAGTATTTTTATGGCGGGCGGTACACACAGCTCTTCTGGCTATTATCACGCTGCAGTTTGGCTTGCCGATTCTGTTGGTAATATTACCATATATAAACAAATGGCTTATAATACCTATCGCGAAATTACAATAAATGATGTAGATGTAGCCACTGATGGTTCAATATACTTTGCAGGAAATTATTTTGATTTATTTAGTGGTGGTGTTTCTTATTACTCATGGACAGTGCCTCTTTATGGTAAACTTAATACAGATTTAACACTAGCTTGGGGCAATACCTGGGGAAGTACAAATCATAGCAATAATAATAATAACAGAGGTGATGCCGTTGGAATTAAGGTTACACCTGATAATAACGTTATAGTATTAGGTTATGATGCTGTTGATTTTAATCATGGTTACAATGGTACTTTGCAAATGGCCAAACTTACACTAGGAGGTGTAATTATCTGGTCAAAGCAGCGTAACTTAGAAATGAATACTTATGTTAAATCATTAAGTATTGACAACAGCGGAAAAATATATGCGCTCACAAACTACTTTCAAGGCATGTCAGGTAACAACCACAGATATACAATTGAAAAGTTTAATAACATAGGTAATTTAGAATGGGCAAAATCAATCGGTACAGGCCTAGGCGATGATCTTTTTAAGATGAAATGCAATTTTACTGATAACAAATTGGTCTTTGCTGGAAGATATCAAGACCAAACTTCAAATTATATGGCTATGGAGCTTACAATAGATACTGCAGCTAATCCTATTCAAAGTAAAATATTTGGTGATGTTGGAACCACCGGAAATTATTTTAATGATGTGACTGTTTTTGGCAATAATTATCTTTTTGCTGGAGGTGCTTACACGAATGGTGGGATGCTCGTTCAAACAGATGGACAAGGAAATACAGGTTGTGCTGCCAATAGCATTAACTGGCAAAATGCCATCTTCACCCCAAATACATTTTCAACAGGTATTTATCATGGTGGAATGTCTTTTACTTTTACTGATTATAATGCAAATTACATCACAAATCCAATTACATCAACATTAAATTGCTATGCTTGTAGCGATGTTTTGATGAACACAAATATTAGTGCTTGCCAGAGTTATTTTGTTGGAGGCGCATTACAATTTAATTCAGGTATTTATTATGACACCTTAGCTGCAGCTGGTGGTTGCGATAGTATTATTGTTACAAATCTTACGATTTATCAAAATCCAACTGTAGCCAATGCAGGCAATAATCAAAACATTTGTAACAATGCTGCATCAATTAATGCCAACACCCCAACAATAGGAACAGGCATTTGGAGTGTGATTAGTGGTGGTGGAAATATTGTAAATATAAATGACCCAACCACTGGGATTAATAATTTAAGTACAGGCAGTAATATTTTAAAATGGACCGTAAGTAATGGTTCTTGTAATAGTTCTTTTGACGAAGTAACAATTTTTGTTGGCACACCTTCTTATTCATCAATTAATGAAAACAGTTGCGATAGTTTAACTATCAATAATAATACATATTATACCTCCGGCACATACACACAAACATTACAAAATGCTGCTGGTTGCGATTCAACTATAAGTATAAATCTTACGATTAAAAATTCTTCAAGTAATATAATCTCTGAAAGTGCTTGTAATACGTTTACTTTGAATAACCAAACATACACTCAAACTGGAACTTATGCACAAACACTCCAAAATGCTGCTGGTTGCGATTCTTTAATTACCTTGAATCTGGTTATTAATAATGCTGACTCAAATATAATTACAACTTCAACTTGTAACGAAGATTATATTTTAAATAATCAAACATATAGCGCAACTGGCACCTATACGCAATTATTACAAACCTCAGCAGGTTGCGATAGTACTATAATCATTGAATTAGTAGTACATCCAGCCATCGATACAACAATTATTGTGAGCGGAATAACATTAGCTTCGAATGAAATAAACGCGCAATATCAATGGTGGAATTGCAGCTCAAATAGTGTAGTTAATGGAGCATCTAGTTTTAATTATACACCTAGTAGCAATGGCGATTATGCTGTAATCATAAACAATAATGGATGTGCCGACACAAGTGCTTGCTATGGTATTTATACAGTTGGATTAAATAATTACACAAGCGATTTAAACAACTTAGAAATTATACCAAATCCTAACAATGGCTTTTTTAATATCCAAAGTAATTTTTTGACTGCCCAATTTGAAATTACTAATTTACAAGGTGCAATCGTTTATCAGGGTAATTTAAGCCAGACAGATAATAGTATCGACTTACAAACCATGCCTTCAGGCATGTACTTTTTAAAATTGTTTCACACTAATGAAAGTACAACTAAAAAAATATTAATTAAAAAATAAATATTTTTTACACCATGAAAAAGTTGATTCAAGTACAATTTTTATTTTCATTGATTATTATTTCGAGCATAAAATTATATGCTCAAAACATGCCATTTGCATTTCAAACACCATTACCCACAGCTCACAAATACAACGATGTACAAATGCTTGATGCCAATACAGCTGTTGCAGTTGGCACTATGGGCGCTTTTATAAAATCTACCGATGCAGGAGCTACATGGAATTATGTTTGGACAAAAACACATGTTGATTTATTAGGCGTTGATTTTCCAGATATGAACACTGGATATGCGGTGGGAAATCCAAATAGTTATTCGCCATATACAGTTGTAAAAACCATTGATGGTGGTGCCAATTGGGATACTTTAAATATGGGGTATAATGTTGATTTTAATGACGTGGATTTTGTTTCGGCCGATACCGGTTGGGCTGTAGGTTTATTTGGAAATATTTATAAAACCAATGATGGTGGCGCCAATTGGGTAAACCAGGGAATCACAAGTACTTTAGCATTTACAGTAGTGAAAATGATTAATGCAAACATTGGCTATGTTGCAGGTGAAAATGGAATGTTTTATAAAACAATTGATGCAGGTGCAACATGGAATAATATTGGTGCCGGCACATCACAAAATGCGCTCGCCATGTTTTGGAGAAATGCAAATGAAGGATGGATTTCATTTGCCAATGGTATCATCAAAAAAACTATTGATGGCGGACAAACTTGGATCAATTGCAGCTTTACAAATGGAACATTTAGTATAACATCAATACACATGAGAGACTCATTGAATGGTGTAGGCGCTACTACACAGGCCGACATTGTGCGCACTACCAATGGCGGACAAACATGGGTAGGCTCAAATAATTTTGGAAACCAACATATTGCAGTGTCCTTTTATGGGTCGCAAAATGGGGTGTGGGTTGGTTATTATGGCTGCATACAGCGCAGCACAGATGGTGGCGCTACCTTACAGAGTGTTTCTGGTGGTTATAATTATTATCACTACAATAAAATTAAGTTTACAGATACCCAAAATGGTTATTGCGTAGGCGAAGGAGGAAATGTATTAAAAACAACTAATGGCGGGCAACAATGGAATACCGTCTCTGCCAATACCAGTGTTAAGCTAAATGATTTATTTTTTGTTAATCAAAACACAGGATACTTAGTGGGATTAAACGGTGTGATTCGCAAAACCATTAATGCTGGAACATCATTTACTAACATCACAGGCATTCCCACCAATACTGATCTTTATTCTGTTCATTTCATCAATCAAAATACAGGATGGGTTGCAGGTGAGGCAAGTGCTATGTACAAAACCACTAATGGAGGAACATCATGGACACAGCAAACCCTACCTAATTATACTTTTATTGTGTATAAGGTTAGCTTTGTTGATGCCAATGTAGGATACGCCACAGGTGCAAGTAATGGCAACTTATTTAAAACTACAGATGGCGGAAACACCTGGACTTCCTTACCTCAAAACATGTCATTTTTAGGCACTATAGCAAACTTTCAATTTTTTAGTGCCGACACTGGTGTGGCAACAACTTCTTCATGGAAGTTCTTAAAAACTACTGATGGTGGAACTACCTGGAACGAGCTCGCTTCATTTTGTGTGGGCCCGCCAGTATTGCATTTTATCAATGAAAATGTTGGTGTGATTAGTGGTGACAATTCCAATTACGATTGTAAAATGTACACCACTTTTGATGGTGGCTTAAGCTGGAACAACACACATGTGCCTTTTGGACCAAATACAAACTCAGTATATATGACAGACACCAATAGTATTTATATGTGTGGCGATGATGGAAGCATTGCTAATTTTGGGGGCATTGGAGGCATTACTACTAGCTCTTTTTCTATCAATAATTTTAATGATAAGATTATTTTGATTTATCCCAATCCTGCTGTAAATGAAATAACAATTCAATGGCAACAACAAATCAAAAACTATCAAATAGAACTTATTGATGCAAAAGGTAAAACCATAAGCACAGAAGAAGCAAGAGTGCCCAAAAAAACAATACAAATCTCATCCCTTCCTCCAGGTTTATATATGATAAAAATAAGGAGCGAAGATCAACTCCTAACTTATAAATTTATAAAGCAATAAACCATTGTAGTTGCTATCCATGTTGATGTAAATCTAATACCTAAAATTCTAAATTCTAAAAATCTAATATCTAAAAATCTAATATCTAAAATCCAACAATCTAATATCTAAAAATCTAATATCTAAAATCCAACAATCTAATATCTAAAAATCTAATATCTAAAATCCATCAATCCAATATCCAATAATCTAATATCTAAAATCCAACAATCTAATATCCAATAATCTATAGTCCAATATCTAATATCCATCAATCCAATATCTAAAATCCAAAATCCAACAATCTAATATCCAACAATCTAATATCCAACAATCTAATATCCAATAATCTAAAATCCATCAATCCAATATCTAATATCTAATATCTAAAAATCTAATAATCTAATATCCAATAATCCAATATCTAAAATCCACCAATCTAATATCCAATAATCTAATGACTAAATATCAAAGGACATTAAGACCAGGAATTTAAAAAGGTAGCACAATACTTATCATGATATAAATCATATTATTAGGCTTCTTTTTGCTTGATTATACCTTAAAATAAAGTAAACTTTACATCATGCTTTATCAAGCTAAAAAGTATAAACTTTAAAACAAAATATCATGCATCAAACAATTGAAAAACTATTCGACTTAAAAGGCAAAGTAGCCCTTGTAACTGGTGGCGCCATGGGAATTGGCAAAGGCATAGCCATAAAACTAGCACAAGCTGGCGCAGCTATTATGATTGTAGACATTGTTCCCACTGCCGAAGCAGAATACACCATTAAAGAAATAAATGATCAGGGTGGTAACGCAAATTATCTTCAAGCCGATTTGAAAGATATTAAACATCTTTCACTCGTATTAGATCACACCATAAATACACTGGGAGATATTCATATATTAGTAAACAATGCGGGGATTTTTACCTATTGCCCTGTTACTGAACTTACCGAAGAATTGTGGGACAATACTATTAACCTAAATTTAAAATCTGTAGCCTTTCTTTCAAAGCTAGTGGTTAAAAAAATGATTGAAAAAAAGCATGGTGGTAAAATAATTAATATTTCTTCTATCGACAGTTTAAAACCGTCAGGAAACTTAGCTCAATACGATGCCTCTAAAGGTGGTGTACGTATGCTTACAAGAGCATTTGCAAAAGAAGTAGGTAAATATGGCATCACCGTTAACGATATTGCTCCAGGAGGCATTAACACTCCAGGAGTAAAAAAAATTTCTGGACAAACACTAAGCCAAGCACAACAGCAAGCTATGCAAACACAAATGCAACAATTCATAAGTATGCTACCATTACAACGTATGGGCGAACCAGAAGAAATTGGAAATGCTGCACTATTTTTGGCCAGCGAAGCTTCCAACTATATGACTGGAAGTACAATGGTAGTAGATGGAGGTTTGTTAATAATGTAGTTGCTATCACTAGTTGATTTACAGCAAGCTAAAAGGAGAGTATAATACCGATGTGAAATAAGTAATGGCCCAAATTTGTTTCACAAATTTTGTCTACTTAATTGTTTAATATTACTTATTGCGTAAAATAAAATCCACCCTCCTGTTCAGTTGCTTACCTTCGATAGTAGCATTAGAAGCGATGGGTTTTGAGCTACCATATCCTTTAAAGATAATACGATCAGACGCAACATCACGCGTAATTAGGTAATCGGCAACAGCTTTTGCTCTTAGTTCAGAAAGCACTCTATTTTCTACCTCATCTCCGGTATAATCGGTATGACCGCTAATTTCGATGTTTGTTTGGGGCAACAAATTTAGATAGCCAACAAGCTGATCTAGTTCTTTAAACGAAGCTGGCAACAACTCACTTTGATTGCTCTCAAAAAAAATATTTTTCAAGGTAATTATTTCATCTAAGTCAGGTAAAAACGGAGTGTTTTTTTCAACTATTTCATTTTTAACTTCTGTCATTTCTTTAACCTGTGGCTCAGTTGCAATAACACTTACGTCATCAACATAATAATGCGCGTAGCCTTTAAAACGTTTTATTTTACTGTGATTAAAATAACCAATAATCATTGCCGTTTCCCCACCTTTTGCAGTATAAACAGCAGAAAACTTCATCCAACTTCCCTTCTTTCTAAAACCATGTTTCTTTATTATTTCTACGCTTGGTACTTTGGGAATTCCAACACCTGTAATGCCCATACTTATTTTATCAGTAAATAAAACACCAAATTCTTTTACACTGCCTATAGACCGCTCTGCTCTGCTCACATAAAACTCTACCACATAAGTTTGATCCATAATTAAAGTATCGGTGAGTTTTGTTTCAACATATTCCATAAATTTTTTTCTGATACACATGCCGCCATAAGCCTTACCTGAATGTGGTTTTTGGCGCCCAAAAATGTTGTGAGGAGCTTTTCCATGCCCTTTTCCATCTTTATGATAATAATCAGCTGCACCATAATCCGTGGGACATTGCCAATGTTTGGTGCATGAAACCGAATTGTCTTTTCTCTTAGGCAGCCTTTGTGTTATTTCAAATCCTGGATCAGGAACCAAATTTTGAGCAATCGAATTGGTATTAAAAATGAATTGTATACACAAAAGAAAAAATAAAAATGATTTCATAGTGATAACATAACGCCATTGCAATAGAATATTGTTGACTAAGCCAACGATGATTCTAATTAAACTGGATGTTGCTCCAACCTATTGAAGCTAATAAATGAAAAAGTTAAAACAAGTTGAGCCAAACATATTAAATCCTTTAAAAACAGTGCTCGTTTTTATTTTACATTTAATCAAAAAAACAGGAGTTAGGCTTGGGCCATTCATCAATGTGTCAACACCAATTTTACCCTTTGAGTAGATTGCGGCGTTGTAAGCTCAACAAAATAAATCCCTTCTGACAAAGCAGTGGTATTGATACTTGTTTTAACATCATTACAATTATTGATTAATACAAGTTGACCTGCCATGTTGTATAAACTAACGGCAATAATTTTAGACCCATTCTTTGACACTATATTTATATTCTCGTTGGCCGGATTTGGTGCTAAAGAAATGATTTCTTCATTCGCAATTTCTTTAACATCAGTAAACGATACGGTAGCAATATCTGTTCTAAAATTACGTATTACCCAACGTACAAATTCCACCTGATTTTTGGTAAAACTATTTTGACAATCTTCGGCACTATAATCCATGTAATTTTCAATCATATCGGGCATATCAATGCCAGCAATATTATCGGTACAAGTATTTTTTGTGGCATCACAATCTTGTGCCGAAGCATCTGTTGCTTGCGGTGTATCATCAATTCCGTCATCACCAGCACAAGCAGTTGCATCTCCCCAAATATGACGCAATCCAAGGTAATGACCAACTTCGTGCACAGGTGTGCGCCCTTTTATTACATAAGTTGTTCCACCCACTGTTAATGGATTAGGATTGTTTGAACCAAAAACCTGATACTGAATAACTACACCATCACTTATACCATCAGTAGAACCAGCATCCCAATTAGGCAAACCGCTTGGAGGTACTGCATAGCCAAGTATAGCAGGACCTAAAAAGGGAATACTCATATCGCAAATCCAAATATTTAAATACCTCGTCTGGTCCCAAGGATCTTTTCCACCGTTGGCCGATAATTTTACATCCTCAGCTAAGCCACCTCCCAACAAACTAAAAAATGTAGTTTTGGTAGTTGAAGTTCTGGTAATACCATTTGTAGGATTTCCTTGAGGATCGGTATCTGCTAGTACAAATCTAATTCGAGAATCAACCCCTGCAATTGGAGCAAATACCGGACGCATATTAATAGTATCAGCATTCATTCTACCATAATCATTATTGAGTATACTCATTTGATTAAAAATTACTGAGTCGGGCAAATTCTCTTCAGGCGTATTGTATAATACATGCACTACCACTCTTACATATAAAAAGGTATCCGAAATTGCTCTACTATTATTGTTAGCATAAAACTCATTAAACAAATCTTTTGTGCCCTGCAAATAACCAGGGTGGGTTTCCTCCATCTTTTGCATGGCTTTGTGCGATGCACACTTTTGAGTAAATTGTGCCTTTGCATGGCTCACAATAAGCAAAGGAGTAATCAATAAAAAAGTAAATATATTTTTCATACTTTTATTTTTTTGACCAAAATACAAAAAAATATATTTTACATACATCTAATAATCAATTACTTTCGCAGCATGAATTTAGACTTATCAAACAAAACAGCATTTGTGTGTGGAAGCACGCAAGGCATAGGAAAAGCAGCGGCTATTGAATTAGCATTGCTGGGTGCTAAAGTGGTATTAATTGCCAGAAATGAAACAGTATTAAAATCTACCTTGGAAGAAATAAATGCTATCAATCATCAAAAAAATGAATATATAATAGCCGATTTTTCAGAACCCGAACAATTAAAGTTGGCTGTAGAAAAACACATTTCGCAACATGGTGCTGCACATATATTGGTAAATAATACTGGAGGCCCACCTGCCGGAAAAATTTCGGATGCCAAACCGCAAGAGTTCCTTACTGCTTTTAATAATCATCTTATTTGCAATCATATCTTAGCGGAAGCCCTATTACCATTTATGAAACAAGAAAAATTTGGGCGCATCATCAACATCATATCTACCTCAGTAAAACAGCCTCTTAAAGGTTTAGGCGTTTCAAATACCATTAGGGCAGCAGTTGCCAATTGGGCAAAAACACTCTCATTTGAAGTGGCTGCTCATGGAATTACTGTAAACAATGTATTGCCCGGAGCCACCTCAACAGCTCGTTTGCAAGGTATTATCAGCAATAAATCTTTAAAGATGAATGAGTCTATAGATAAAATTTCGCAAGAAATGTTGGATGAAATTCCTGCTGGAAGATTTGCTGCTGCTGAGGAAATTGCTGCTGCAGTAGCTTTTTTAGCTAGCCCTGCTGCAGCCTACATCAATGGCATTAATGTGCCTGTTGATGGGGGAAGAACTACTTGTTTATAATTATTGTTTGGCAAAAGTAGCGCTACAATTATCTGTAACTCCGCTCCCATCATCCATTTTGTAACTCATTGTAAGCTTTGTTGCAGAATTTACTGTACCACTTCCGCTTGCAGTAAATGCACCATTACCACTTCCTATGGTTTGTGAAGCAATAGTAATGCTCGATATTCCAATGCTCACAGCGGCTTCATTATTAAAACCTAAATTGTAAAAATTCTCTATTTTATATTCCGAAGTACTACTTCCCACTTTTTTGAGGCGTACCGAATAATTAGAAGTTGTTGCCGGATTGCTCGTGGTTTCAGTACATGTCCAGGTGCCTGTATAATCTGCTACTATATCTTGTTCGGTTTCTGGCGCACATGAAGCCAAAAAGGCCATCATTGTTATAAGTGCAAATTGCAAAAATCTGTGTTGAGATGATAAATTTTTCATGGGTTTTAATTAATTTAAATTTATTTTTTCAAAAATCGAGCCGCTTTTAATCCAATATATGTTTACGATTCAATTCGTTCATAATTTTAATGATAGCACCTTTTTGTTCTATCACATACTTGCTGCTTTTAGCGCCAATATTTTTCCTTAAAATGTCATCAGAAAACAATAGTTTCATTTTACTTGTGATTGTTTTTTCATCACTTACAACAAAAGCTGCACCCACTTTTACTAAGGCTTTAGCTTCATCAAATTTATGATACTTGCTACCAAATAGCAGCGGAATACTATATACAGCTGCTTCTATAGTGTTGTGTATCCCTTTGCCTAAACCACCACCAATGTAGGCAATGTTAGCATAACTGTACAAGGCCGATAACATTCCAATATTATCTACAATCATTACTTTTTTATCCATCGTACTTGATGATATTTGCGAATACCTTACACAATTATTTTGACCAAACATTGATTCAATTTCATCAATTCGATTGGTTGAAACCACATGAGGAGCAAGTATAAACTTTAATTTAAATCCCTCGGAAATCAACTTTTGAAAACTAGCTTGCAATAGTTTTTCATCATCCACGTAAGTGCTGCCTGCTACCACCACAAAATGGTCTTTGGTAAAAGCATCAATAGTCTCAAACCTTTTGCTTTTTTGCATCACTTGTAAAACCCTATCGAAACGTGTATCACCCGCTAAAATTGCGTTATCATAACCTATGCTTTGTAATAGTGTTAAGCTACTTTGGTTTTGCACAAAAAAATAGCTAAACGCTTTAAGTTGAGCTCTAAACCAAACGCCATACCACTTAAAAAAGTGCTGATTTTGTCTAAATATTCCCGATATTAAAAATACAGGAATTTTTTTATCCTTAAGTTCGATGAGATAGTTGAACCAAAATTCGTATTTGATAAAAAACACCGCCTTTGGTTGCACACACTGTACAAAATATTTTGCATTAGCAATTGTGTCGGCAGGCAAGTATAAAACCCAATCGGCATTTTTGTAATTTTTGCGTAATTCATAACCACTTGGCGAAAAAAAAGTGAGCAATATTTTACCATTTCCTTTTGCTTTAATTTCTTCAATTAATGGCCTCCCCTGCTCAAATTCGCCCAAGCTAGCGCAATGAAACCAATAAACCGATTGCCCTTTAAAGTCAATTTGTTGAAGTTTTTTTTTCCAATGTTTTCTACCGTTTATCCACAAATTAGCCTTATTGTTAAAGGCGGCATAAAACGCAATTGCAAATGAGTATAGATAAATAAAAAGATTATAAATTAAACGCATTTCGGGCACTTATTAAAAAGATTGTAAAACTATTCACAATTAGCGAAAACACAACAAATAATTCTGCACAATACAACTAACGCCTATTTTTAAATTAACTTGTTAAAAAATGGTGTTTTTGAAAGATGTGTTGTAAAAAAGTCAATTAAATTTTGCTATTTTTGTGGAAATAAAATATGCTTACACTAAACCCCAAAGATATTGCTACTGGTAAGCTACACGCCTATTTATTATCGGCTGTAGCACCTCGCCCTATTGCTTTTGCAAGTACAATTAACCAAGATGGAACGCCAAATTTAAGTCCATTTAGTTTTTATAACGTGTTTAGCAGTAACCCACCCATTGCTATATTTTCACCAGCACGTAGGGTGCGAGATAATACCACAAAACACACCTTAGACAATGTTAAACATACACCTCAGGTAGTGCTTAATGCCGTAAACTACGATATTGTGCAACAAATGTCATTATCGAGTACCGAATATCCTTACGGCATTAATGAGTTCGAAAAGGCTGGCCTAACACCTGTTGCCTCAGAACTAGTTAAACCTTTTAGGGTTAAAGAAAGTCCTGTGCAGTTGGAATGCAAAGTAAATGAAGTTATTGCACTTGGAGATCAAGGTGGTGCCGGTAATTTAATTGTTTGCGAAATACTATTGGTGCACATTAAAGAAAGCATATTAGATGAATTGGGAAGAATTGATCAACACAAAATTGATTTGGTAGGGCGTTTAGGTGGCGACTGGTACAGCAGAAACTCTGGTAACGCATTGTTTGAAGTTCCCAAACCTCTATCTGCATTAGGCATTGGTGTTGATGCCATTCCTGCCAACATTAGAAATAGCAATATTTTAAGTGGTAATGATTTAGGAAAATTAGGCAATGTAGAAAAAATGCCTTCTAATATTGACATTGCAACTTATAATCAATCTCCAGAATTTATTTTGGTAAGTCAAGAATTTAAATTTAAGCAAAATGGCGAAAGTGCACGCCACGAAGCAGCCAAGTATTTCCTTAACAAAAACGATAGTAACACCGCTTGGAAAATACTTTTATCAGAAATAATCTAATACTATATATCATGTTTCAAATCACAGGTACCCTAAAATCAAAACAAGCCGAACAACAAGTGTCGGATAAATTTCGCAAACGTGAGTTTGTGATTACCGAAAATAGTTCGCAATACCCTCAAATGCTATCATTTCAGCTCACACAAGATCGTTGCTCCTTAATAGAAGGCGTAAATGCAGGTGATGAAATAAAAGTTCATTTTAATTTAAGAGGTCGCGAATGGACCAGCCCTCAAGGAGAAATAAAGTATTTTAACTCTTTAGAGGCATGGAAAATTGAAAGCAACAAGCAATCTAATAACGGCCCTCAAGTTGGACAACCTCCGGTAATTACTGAAGCGCTTACACCAAGCGAACCAGACGATTTACCATTTTAATTAAACCATTAACGGTTCAGTGATAGTAGGAATCAAGTTATTTTTACTGGCTGTATCTAGAAGAAGGCGAACCGCGCGTTTGCCTTCTTCTCCTAAATCAACACTGTAATTATTTACATACAATGCAATGTGTTGTTTCATTACATTTTCATCCATATTTTGTGCATGCTGCCTAGTGTAAGGCATAGATACCTCGGGGTGTGCAAAAGCAAATTCAACACTTTTTTTAATTAACCCATCAATATCTTTTTTAACCTTTTCATCTAAACCTCTTTTGATAGCTATAGCTCCCAAAGGAATAGCTGCCCCTGAAAATTCTTCCCAATAAGCGCCTAAATCTTTTATTAGTTTTAATCCTTTGGCCTCATAAGTAAATCTATTTTCATGGATAATAAGCCCTGCTTCAAACTCACCAGCCAACACAGCATCTTCAATATCACAAAAAACAATTTCCTCTTTATTTATTAACGCTGGATAGGCTAATCCTAACAAAAAATTTGCTGTGGTAAACTTGCCAGGGATGGCGGTTTTTAAATCAATTACTGACTTATTTAAATGCTCTTCGGTTGTTACTAACAATGGACCACAACCTTTTCCTAATGCGCTTCCTGAATTTAACAATTGATAATGTTGTGTAACATGCGCTAAGGCATGGAAACTTAGTTTGGTGATATCAATCGCTTGTTTAAAAGCCATCTGGTTCAACTGTTCTACATCGGCTAACACTACTTCAAACTCATAGCCCAATGTATCAATACGATGATGTATTAAAGCATCAAAAATAAAGGTGTCGTTAGGGCAAGGGGAAAAAGCAATTGATAGTTTCATGTAATAAAATAGAATAATTTAAAACGCAAAGGTAAAGGATTTGTTTTTTAATAATTTTTGAAGTGTTTACAATTTTATCGCAAAAATTGTTTTGGTAAATCCCTCGGACAAATGTTCTCTATATTTTTAAAATCAACTTCGGATAGACATTTTTGCAATGAAATAGTTATTTAAAAACCAAACAGATTTAGTTTTATTCATAAAATAAGTTATAATGTAATCAGTTAAGAAGTATGCTGCAGATAATACATTGATAAGTTAAGAAAAAAGTGTGTCCTTCGCACAAAATTCAAATTTAAACGCTACTAACTTATTATGAAAGTAAAATTACTAACCCTTATTTTATTTGTGACATCCATTCAACAAAGCATGAATGCACAAACAGTTTATTACACACAAAACTTCAGTGGCGGCACACAGCCAGCAGGTTGGCTCAATGATAGCCTCGGTTTTCCCTCGTCACATGTTTGGGAATTTAACAACCCGTTTTCACGAGTTATCACAGGAGCAGGCTTTGATGCTAATTTCGCTATTTTTGATAGCGATGAAAATTTAACTGATGATAATTTTGCCGACAATGGTTCATTAACCACTGAAGCAATAAATTTAAGTGCTGCCAACGGGCAATTATTTTTATTAATTGATCAACAATATCGTGCTTTAGGTGGCCCGGCTTCTGGTGGTTCTGCATATAAAATAGAAATGAGTACAAATAATGGCACCACTTGGAATACGTTGGTGTATGACTCTCTAGATTTAGGTTATCCTACCGCCATTCTAACATCATACGATATTAGTGCTGCTGCGGGAAATGCTGCTGTTAAAATCAAATTTACTTATACAGGTGATTATGATTGGTGGTGGGCAATCGATAATATTAAAATTCAAAACCAAACCGACCCTTGTGCAGGGGTTACGCTTGCGGGTGATATTAATGCAGACTCCTTAATTATCTGCAACAATGGCGCTGTAAATTTAACTTTTACCCCTGATGCATCTGCAGACAACTTACCTTTTCAATGGACAATTTCTACAGATGGCATAAACTATACACCTATTGCAGGCGCTACTAGTTTCACATACAACACATTGGTTAATGTAACAAGCTATTTTAGTGTAATAATTTCTTGTGGAATTGATTCAGTGGAAATAGCTCCTTTGCAAATTACTGTAAATCCGACTTCTGGTTGTTATTGCTATCCACAAAGCCCGGTATGTGGCGGTACTGATTTTATTACTAATGTTAGTCTTAACACTTTAACCAATAGCAGTAATTGCGATACTTTAAATTTAATTTCTGGTTATTCTTTTTATCCTTCTTCTTTTGTTACCACCGCAATCAAAGGAGGTTTAACATACACAATGAGTGTTACCACAAATACTAGCAATATTATTTCTGCTTGGATTGATTACAACAGAAATAACGTTTACGAAGCCACTGAATGGTATCAAATTGCAGCCACCTCTGTAGCAAATGTTGCCAGTACACTCTCTATTACAGTACCCGGAAACGCAGTACCAGGACCAACCGGTATGCGTGTTAGAAGTCGTGGTACCGGAAGTCCAAATGGTTCAGGTGATGCATGTACTGACTTTTTCTCTGGCGAAAGCGAAGACTATGAAATTTTAATTTTGGATAGTATTACTGGTTTAAATAACATGAATCAATTGAAAAATATTACCATTTATCCTAACTTAACAAGTGGTGTAATTACAGTAGACATGGGGCAAACAGTTGAAAATGCGCAATTAAGTGTTGTTGATGTTACTGGGAAGCAAGTGGAACACTTAAAATTAAATGCCACACAGGTTCAAACCATTGATTTAACTAACTTATCTGACGGTATTTATTATGTAAGTATCACTACTGCTAATGAAGTAGTGAGCAATAAAATTGTAATTAGGAAGTAGAAAAATCTTTGCTTTTTTAAACCTTCTAAAAACTACTTTGTAATTTTTAGAAGGTTTTTTTTGTTCAATAAGGATATTATCATCTTTTGAAAAAATTATTTTGCACTTTTGCTTTATAAAATACACCTATGACTTTAACTATCGGAATAATTGGCACAGGCGCTATGGGCGCTGGTATTGCTCAAGTTGCAGCAAGTAATCACTGCAAAGTATTATTGCATGATACAAATATTACCATGCTGCAAAAGGCCATTGAAGGAATCAACAGCTCATTATCCAAATTAGTGGAGAAAGGGAAAATTGATGCTAATGAAAAAACGCAGATTTTATCAAATATAACCAGCCATCAAAACATAGATGATTTGAGTGACTGTAATATGATTATTGAAGCCATTGTGGAGGATTTAAGTGTGAAACAAAAAGTTTTTACCACATTAGAATCGTTGGTGAGTGCGGAATGTATTTTAGCGAGTAACACCTCATCACTTTCGATTGCCTCCATTGCAGCTGCATGTAAAAACAAAGAAAGAGTAATAGGTATTCATTTCTTTAACCCTGCAGTATTAATGCCTTTGGTAGAAATAATTCCAGCTTTAACTACCTCTCAAAAAGTATTTGATGAAAGTTTATCCATCATAAAATCGTGGGGAAAAGTAACAGTAAAAGCAAAAGATACACCAGGCTTTATTGTTAACCGCTTAGCACGACCTTACTACGGAGAAGCGATAAAAATTTATGAAGAAGGGATGGCCGACTTCGCCACCATTGACCACGCCATGAAAACATTAGGTGGATTTAAAATGGGGCCGTTTGAATTAATGGATTTTATTGGCAATGATGTTAATTACCGTGTTACTGAAACAGTTTGGCAACAGTTTTTTTATGATGCACGCTATCGTCCGTCACTTACACAAAAAAGACTATTTGAAGCTGGTTTATTTGGAAGAAAAAGTGGCAAAGGTTATTATGATTATAGCATTTCAGAAATGCCACAACCCAATGAAGACATAGCTTTACACCAAAAAATATTTTTACGCATTATAGCGATGCTTATTAATGAAGCTGCGGAAGCATTATTGCTTCAAATTGGCACACGCGAAGATTTAGATTTAGCAATGGTGAAAGGCGTAAACTACAAGCAAGGCCTTCTAAAATGGGCCGATGAATTAGGTATAGAAACTATTTTAAATGAATTAAACCAATTGCACCAATGGTTTGGTGATGACAGGTACAGACCAAGTACAATGCTAAAACTGAAAGTAAAAGAAGGAAATTTATTTTACTAATCTAATTAGTATTAATTACCTTAAAAGTGCAACAGTGCCCCGCACCTCCTGCGTTTCAAAGTTCTCGTTTTGATAGGTTATTCTATATATGTAAACATCCATTCTGGCTTCGCGACCATTGATTGTACCATCCCAACCCGTAGTAGGCTCAATGGTTTCGAAAACACGTTCACCCCATTTATTAAATATTTGGAAAGTGTAATTGTTTGCATTCAAAAACGTAGAAGCAGGTTTAAATATTTTGTTGATGCCATCGGGTTGAAAAGCATTGGGCATGTAAAATGTTTTAAGTTGCTTTATACAGATTTTATTAGAACGGCTGCTATCAGCAAAGAAGTTTATAGTATCTAAGCCTTGATAAGCCTGCACATAATAACAGTACTCTCCATCTTTTGAAACTCTATTAGAGATATCATCAGTAAATGTGTTTTCTCCAAAAGGTATAGTAGCTGCAGGGATATCACTAAAAACACTCTGAAAACCCCTGAACACTTTATATGATCTAACTTCTCCATACCAATTTTCGTAATCAGACCAACTGATTGTGTTCTCCATATCCAATTCGGTTGCAGCTTTTAAGAAAATTGTTTTAGCAACATTGTTAGAATTATAAACCGGCTGTCCACAAAGATCTATAGCTACCGCTCTATAAACGTAACTTTTTTGAAAAGTTAAACATTTAGTAGTATCAGTGTAGGTAATAAAAGAATTAGAGGGTTGAAAAGGAATCACTGCTAAGGAATCAAAAGTGTCACCAAAGTTATCAGATCTGTACAATACATATTCAGTGATATCAGCTAAAGTATCATGGTACAACATAAGATCTACGGTACGATTGTTAGTTACGGTAGCATATTTAAGGTAAAGGTAGGCAGGACGCACAGGCACATCAGCAACCATACTAGTGAAGTTTGATTCAGAAAAAAGAAATCCTGATGCATCAATTGCTTTTATTTTATAGGTATACAGTGAGGCTTGAATAAGCGGAAAATGTTGGTAAGTTGAGTCGTTAGGACCCACAGTGCCCAATACAGCAAAAGGGCTTCCATTTTGGCTAACATAAATTTCGTAAGCAGCAACACCTTGCGGCCAACCTGTATAAGTGTTCCAGTTTAAATTAATAATACCATTACAAGCATCCAATTCGCTTTCAGCAAAAATAGTATGATGAAATGAACTTGTTGCACTAGTGTCGCCGCAAAAATCATAAGAAGCAATCCTGTAGGACTCTGAACCTCCATTAGGAAAACTTCCATCGAGGAAGGTTAAAGTGGCTACAATACTTGCTCCTCCTGGAACATTAGCCACCTGCACTGGGCTTCCCTGGCCATTTAACCGATAAATAGAATAACCTGCAACATCGGATGAAGAACTTACATTCCAAGTAAGGGTAACGTCTTGCTGAGGAGGCAAATTGGTTACTGTAACTGTGGTGAGCAAAGGAGGAGCTGGAATGGTATTAGCGTAAAAAGATTCTCGCTCATTACTTACCGAAACACAATTTCCAACAGCATCTCCTAACTCAATTCTGTAAAAAACAGTTTCATTACAAACAGGGAAAGCTATTGCACTATCAATATAATTTACACCAACAACGCTGTTACTTATTTGCGTGTAACCCGGAGCAGGTAAAATTCTTCTGTAAACTCTATAAGTACCTTCTGTAGTTGGAAATGCAGGCGTATGAATTGGATTCCATGATAAAATCATTTGATCAGTTGTGCCTTGAATAACATTTAAAAAAATTGAACTAATTGTATCAGAGTTGACAGACAATTGATTTGTATTGAAGCGACTAACCGCATAAAAATAACGCGAACCATTTACCACAGGCAAACCAGTAATAGTGATTGTGGTGGTTAAATGTATAACTACCGTTTGCACCAAATTAAATGGTCCGGTTGGATCGTTAGAATAATAAAACTGATATTCATTAAATGTATTCCCATTTAAAGAGGGCGCTATAGGCCAACACAATTCAACAGAAGTATCATCTACAATTCTGATAGTATTAAGCGCTGGGGCTGACATAGGCTGAGCAAAACCAGCTAAGTGTAGCATCCCTGAGAGAATTAATAATAAAAATATTTTTTTCATTTTTTTATATCGACTAACAAAAGTAATAATATAATTTTGAAAACATGCAAATTAGAGCCTATATTTTACCAACTACAAGCTCGCTGAGATCTTTTTTGTTTAAATATTTTTGAGCCAACAAGGTTAAATCCTCTGCTTTTGCCTGTTTAATATAGTTTACGTATGCCTTATAAAATTCGTTAGTAAGACCATAATCTTTGATAGAAGTAAATTTATCAGACATGGCAAAAGGGCCATCAACACTTCTTAAAAATGTTCCAAGAAGATAGTTTTTTACCAAATTTAATTCATCCTCAGCTACTTTATTTTGTTGAAGAATTTCAATTTCTTTATAAATCTCTGTTAAGGTAGCAGCTGTTACATCAACACCCACTTCGGTGCTAATATAAAAAAAGCCATCATGCAGCAAAGAAGCAACTCCAGAGCCAATGCCGTAGGTATAACCTTTGTCTTCTCTAATATTACTCATTAACCTACTTCCAAAATAACCACCCAAAATGGTATTGAGTATTTGCATACCAAAATAATCGGGATGATTTTTATTAAAAAGCCTGCGCCCAATTCTGATAGCACTTTGCATCGCATCCTTTTTTTCGATCAATAACTCTTGTCGGCCCAAAAAATTATTTTGATAAGGCTTTGCCGCTAGCTCTGTTTTAAGATTTAAAGCAAGAGTAGCTTCCTTTACCTGATTAAGCACATCACTACTAATATTTCCGGCAATAACCACATACATTCCATTGCCTGAATATCTATCTTTAAAAAAGGCTTGTAACTGCGCTTGCGACAAATTATCGTAATTGTCAGCTTCAATAAACTGATCGTATGGCGTATCTTTAAAAAGCATCGCATTAAAATGATTGCGCGCCACAAAATCAACTTTTTGTTGGTTTACCAGAAACTTTTGCTTTTGATTTGTTTTGTAAAGCGTTAATTCTTTTTCAGGAAAAATGGCATGCTGTATCAAGTCCAACATCACAGGCAGGGTTTTATGCAAATGCTTGTTTAAGCTGTACAAGATTACAGAAGCCTTATCTTTATACACTGCAGTTTCTAAAAAGGCACCGTAGTAATCGAGTATTTCGGCAATTTCTCCTGCTGTTTTATTGCTTGTTCCTTCGCGCATGAGCGCATTAGTTGCGTTTGCAACAAGGGCATTTGTTTCGTAATAATTACCTGCATTAAAAACCATTTCAATTTTACACAAAGCTTGCGAACCAGCGTTAATTACAAACAATGGAACTTGATTAGCTAATAAGTGTTGCTCAGGTGCAATAGCAGGAAAGCTAAAGTTAGCGGTATAATCGGGTGCTTGTAAGCGATTTATTGACATAGGATTTTTTTAATATGTTGTACTAAGCTTTTGCTTCATTCATTAAATAATGAAGTGATATTGAATTGCCACTAGTAAAATAATTTTTGGCGGTAAGTTGAATGTCTTCTGCAGTGATACTGGCGTAATTATTTTCCTCTTTGTTTAACATATCGGCATCGCCTAGCAGCTCGTAGTAAGCTAAATTCATGGCTTTGTTCAACACATTGGTGTTCGAAAAATTCAAAATACTTTCTACTTTATTTTTTACTTTTTGAAGTTCATTCTCTTCCAATTTCTCATGCACAAATTGATATACTGCAGCATCAATTTCTTTTTCTGCATCATCAATATTTGTTGCTGTTGTTAGTTTACCTGAAACTATAAATAAACCATTATCCATATCACCACTTACATAAGCGTTAATCTCTGTAAAAAGCTTTTTTTCTTTTACCAAAGTAAGATATAATCTTGACGATTTTCCATTGCTTAACAAATCAGAAATCAAATCAAAATGATGATAACTTTTATCGTTTCTTTTGCAGATATGCCATGCCTTATAGATACTATTTGCTGGCACATCTCTATGCACTACTAATTTACGCGCCTCAGTTTGAGCTGGCTCAACAGGTAAATTTCTTGTCACCTTATGTTGGTTGGGAATAGGTCCAAACCATTTTTCGCTCCATAATTTAACCTGCTCCAATTCAATATTGCCAGCCACTACCATAATAGCATTGGCCGGGTGATAAAAGTTTTTAAAAAAATCTTTCACCTCATCCATCGTTGCATTTTCTATGTGCGAAATTTCTTTACCTATGGTGTTCCATTGATAAGGATGCACTTTGTAAGCCAATGGCTTAAGCAATAACCACACATCACCGTAAGGTTGATTTAAATAGCGTTGTTTAAACTCTTCAATAACAACTTGGCGCTGCACTTCCAAACTTTTAGGCGTAAAAGCAAGGCTTAACATTCTATCACTTTCGAGCCAAAAAGCTGTTTCAGCATTATCGGCTGGCAAGGTTAAGTAATAGTTTGTAATATCATTGTTGGTAAAGGCATTGTTTTCGCCACCTACCATTTGTAAAGGCTCATCATAGTTAGGAATATTTACAGAGCCCCCAAACATCAAATGCTCAAAAAGATGCGCAAATCCCGTGTGTTCAGGATGTTCATCGCGTGCACCTACATCATACAAAATATTCATACAAACCAATGGTGTAGAATTATCTTGATGATAAATAACCTTTAAACCGTTGGCTAAAGTAAAACGTTCAAACTTGATCATAAATAAGATTTAAGCAATTAAATAATTGTAACTAGTAAGTCTTTTTTCTTCTTTGTTTTTCTTTTATTATTAAACTCAGTTCGCGCCCTGTTTGCCCTTTTACGGAAGTGTTTTCCTCGGCTCTTCTGATAAGGTATGGAAGCACATCGCGCACAGGACCGTAAGGCACATACTTAGCCACATTGTAGCCTTTTTGAGCCAAGTTATAGGAGATATGATCGCTCATGCCTAAAAGCTGCGAGAAGTATACTCTTTTATCGTTGAATTGAATATTGTTTTTCTCCATTAAATGCACCAAATGCAATGAGCTTTTTTCGTTGTGTGTACCCGCACAAATGGCAATATCATTTATGTTTTCGATACAGTAATCGAGCGCTATATTGTAATCTTTATCGCTATCCTCTTTTGAATTTTGAATTGGATTGGGATAACTCATTAAGGCGGCTCTTTCGCGCTCCTTTTCCATGTATGCACCCCGCACTAATTTTAGCCCTAAATGGTATTGATGCTGTTTGGCCAACCCGTGCGATATTTTAATAAAGTTTAGTCTATCTTTACGATATAATTGTACTGTGTTGTATACAATTGCTTTCTTAGTATTAAACTGCTGCATCATTTCATTCGCTAAGTTGTCAATAGCACCTTGTATCCAACTTTCTTCAGCATCCATAAAAACAGGCACACTACTTTCGGCAGCAAGTTTGCAAATTAAATGCACTCTATTTTTTACTTTGGCCCATTCGCTCTCTTCGGCAGGCGATAAAGGACCAGCAGCTGTTACTTTTTCGAGCAAACTAAAGCGTGCCAATCCTGTTACTTTAAATACACAAAATGGAATATTTACATCATTGGCTGCACGCTTCACTGTATCAAGCGTTTCCTTGGCAGTTTTATCAAATTCTTCTTCAGCCTCTTTGCCTTCAACACTATAATCTAAAATAGTTCCAATACGATATTCGCCAAGCGCCTTAATCGCTTTGGTACAATCTTCAATATTTTCGCCACCGCAAAACTGTTTAAAAATAGTAGCTTTAATAAGACCACTAATTGGCAAATGTAAACCCAACGCCACATTTGTTAAGCCTTTCCCAAATTTAACCCATGATGGTCTGCTTACCATTGTAAATAACATATACGAACGGTTTAAATCGGCATCGCTTTTTGAAGCAAAAGCAATTTCTGTATTATCAAAAGATATTGTTGACATAAAGTAGGAATGAAAAAAATCGTTACAAATATACTATCTAAACGATAAGTGTTACATGTAAATTAAACAGATTGTGCATACACTCTTTTTAACCATCTTGGCAAAATAATTACACCTGCAAAAATATAAGGGTAATAGCTTATTAATCGCCATAAAATGGCCAATGCCGAAGCTAAGGTTAAATTTTCTTGCAACTCGGCTTTAAAAAATTGCGAAAACATAATTTCGGCCAAACCACTACCACCAGGTGTTGGACTAATAATATTAATTACACCAATAATAATTTGTTTGCTATACATTACCAAATGATTGAAATAACCCGGACTAAAAGCCGCGATAATAAAATTGATTATTAAAAAACGGGCGCTCCAACTCACAAAGGTGCTTAAGATCGAGTTAAACCAATAGCTAAACTTTTTACCTCTTAATTGGGCACTGGCAATAATCATTTCATCACCAGTAGTTTGGGCAGCCATGGCAAAACGCTTTAACACAGGGAGTCTAAAAATGGTTACCAAAACTTTTTTTACCGCTTTTGCATCAACAAATAGCGCAAACGCCACTACCAATTTGTAAAACAATAAAGCAAAATACACCAGCCAAAAGGTAAAGGCTATACTTTTTTCATTTATTAAAAACGATAAAAAATCGGGAACTTTAATATTTAAGTTTAAAAACAAGGAAGCACCACCCGCTAAAAAGTAGGCTACGGGGGCCATCACACCTAAAAAGATACCATCGAGCAACGAAGAAAATAAAATAACAGAGATACTTTTTCCTAACTCAATTTTTTCTTTGTTCAACACATAAATCGCCACAGCAAAGCCTCCACCAAGACTAGGCGGAATGACAGCCGATGCAAACTCCCAAATCATAATTACCTGAAAACTTTTTCGCCAGCTTAAAAAATTATCAGTAAGCACCCTTATGCGCACCATGTAGGCGGCATCGCGCACTACTACCATTAAAAAGGCCAAGGCCATCCACAAAGCACTTTCAAAAGTAAATTGTACACTTTCAAAAGCACCTGGAGTAAAGCTTTTGTAAAGCATATAAGAAGCAACACCAAGTCCAATTACTATAGGCAAAATAAGCCTGTAGGTTTTAAAATTTTGTATGGGATTTATGGTGTTTGAACTCAATTTTAAATTCTTTTGCATGCCAATGTAAACAAAATATATATGATTATGTTAATTACCCATTAATTTGAATTCAACATATCTTATGAAAAAAATTTATCATTTAGGCAACTGCAGTACTTGCAAAAGAATATTATCCGAATTAAATATTAATAAGGATGTAGTTTTGCAAGATATTAAAGAAGAAAAAATTACAGCAAGCCAGTTAGCCGAAATGGCAAAAATAGCAGGTTCCTATGAAAAATTATTCAGCAGAGTTGCCATGAAATATCGTATTTTAGGTTTAGACAAAATGGAATTGACAGAAAACGATTATAAAAATTACATT
>CAIKXD010000045.1 GCA_903831265.1 uncultured Bacteroidota bacterium | reverse complement strand
ATTTAATTTATTTCACAATTCTGATTTAGAATGTGCTATAAATTATATTTTATAACAAGATGTTTTTATAGTTTTTTAGAATTTAGATCCGTTTGTTTTTATATATAATTCGTTAAAAATTTCAGGTACAGGTACTGAAAGAGACTCTGAAATTTTATACACCTGATAAATGCTAGTGTTAATTTTACCAAGTTCTATTCGACTTAGCTGGGTATACTCCATTGATGAATCAAAAGCTACCCTTTCGATGGTTAGTCCTTTGCTAAGCCTTAGTTCACGAATTTTAGACCCTACCTTTAAGCTTACCTCCTCTTTTTTTAATTTCATATGACAAATCTGATTCAATGTCCTATTCTGCACAATGGCAGATTTGACATATCATGAGCGAATAGGCCTAAACGTTCGTAGGTAGATTGAAAAAACAATCATGCTGCAAATCGTTAAAGTGGATACAAACTTAAAAGGACTAAAAAAGGAAAGGATAGAACTGCAACCTTGTAGAAGTTATTTTGTTTCAGAGAAAATGACCATAGATCGGTCTAATATGATGCGTTTATTTTCGCTTCTAGCACCAGTGATGAAGTAATTACGTGCTATGGATTCTTCGAATTTAGAAAGAAAGGCTTCTTTAATACGTGAACATTTTTCATTAATTGAATTGGTACGCACATCTGTTAAATCTTGAATACTTTTGGTGATTTGCTCCAAATCCAATCTGTTACCTATTTGTCCATAAATTTCTATCAATTCACTTTTGTGCTGGTATAACTCTTTAAACTTTACACCTTCTGGATGTTTAAGTAGGAAAATAAACAGTGTTTTAGGTAATGGTGTGAGTTCAATTTCAATGTTTTCATAGTCAGTTAGAAATATTCGATTTTTTTCATCAATCAACAACCTACTTAGTGGTTGATTTGATACACTGATTGTTTCATATAGCACCTTATTTAACTTATCACAAAGTGCAGGTTGGCTATCTTTCAAATTTTTAATAACATAAATTAAAGAAGCTATTACCAGTTTTTCATTGTTAAAGCTTTTTATATTAGCAATAGCAATACTAAGTTCTTTTGTTATTTCATTTTTGTTTCTATCAAATACCGCATCTGGATCTTCTGGATCCAAACCCTCCAGTCTATAATGAGCATTATCTCTTGATATATTGACAACATTTAAGTAATAGTCTATTCTTTTATCTAGCTCATTAATATTATCTAAATAAAATATTGAGTATTTATATTCCCGATACTCATATTCTAATTCTATTAGGTCAACACAATGAAGAAAACTAGGGTGAGGTTGTTTTGGTATTTCAAGTGCAAGGCTAATACTTTCACTTAATTCTTTACTATCTATGTTACTTAAAGCATTTTCTAACAGTTCTTGCTTTAACTCATTTTCTCCCTTGAAAACATCTGGAAATTCATAGTCTAAAAATGGAATAATTGCAGTGCTCTTTATTTGTAAATTTTGTAAAAGTTTAGGAATATAAACAAAGTGCATTCCTTTCGCCTCTAAAACATTATTTATTCTTTCATAGTTATCAAATAAGTAGTTGTTTATTTCAGGATGAAACTCGGATTCAAAATAATAAACAATCTCAGTAGTTAAAAAATTATTGGGCTTAAGTAAAATCCTTGGTGCTATTGGTTTTAGAAGTTCAGCTTGTTTGTATTCAAACTTATCTTTATTTATTTTTTCCTGTATGATATTTTCATTTTGGTTATTAAGCCACGTAATATTTACACAATCGAAATATTCTTCCTTATTATTAACGTTTGGTTCATTACGAGTAGTAATAAAGCTATAATCTAAGTTAGAATTATGTTTAATGCAATTTCTATACACTTCTTCTATTGAATTATATAACCAAATTTCATCAAAATAACGATGTGCCTTTTT
>CAIKXD010000044.1 GCA_903831265.1 uncultured Bacteroidota bacterium | reverse complement strand
TAAATGAAATAGTTGAGGTGCTTAAAAAACTAGAAGGTAAATTTAATTTTGAATTGCAAGTGATTGCTGATATTGCGCCAGATATAGAGTTGAAATCTTTTAGATTTATAAAGTGGAATAAAGAGCATGAAATTAATGACTTATTGGCTTTCAACATTGGAATTATGCCATTAAAAGATGATCCTTGGGCAGCAGGTAAATGTGGTTTTAAGGCGCTTCAATATATGGCTTTGGGCATACCTGCTTTGGTTTCGCCAGTAGGTGTTAATACAAGAATTGTAGATGATGGTATCAATGGATTTATTTGCAAAACACCCGAAGATTGGAAGAAGGCCATCGAAAAACTAATACAAGATCATGCATTGTTAATGGAAATGGCGCAAAATACCAGAAAAAAAATTGAGGAAAACTATTCGGTTAAATCAAATACAGCCAATTTCTTGGCCCTCTTTTCATAAATATTGATAATTGTTTTCTTCCATTTCATAAAAAATTGGCAAATTGCGCTCCATAATTCAAAAACTTTATTTCAATGATAAAAAATACCGCTCTTACTGATACCCACATTCAATTAAATGCCAAAATGGTTCCATTTGCAGGTTATAACATGCCTGTATCTTACGAAGGAATTAATGCAGAGCACGATACAGTTAGAAATGCTGTTGGTGTTTTTGATGTTTCGCACATGGGTGAGTTTATTTTAAAAGGTAAAGATGCGCTCGATTTAATTCAACGTGTAACTAGCAATGATGCCGCTGTTTTAACAGACGGAAAAGTGCAATATAGTTGTTTGCCAAATGAGCAAGGTGGTATAGTTGATGATTTATTAGTTTATAGAATGACTGAAGAATCATTTATGTTGGTTGTAAATGCTTCAAATATTGATAAGGACTGGGATTGGATTAGTGCTCGTAATACGAAGGGAGTGGAAATGCACAATATAAGTGATAAAACTTCTTTATTGGCTATACAAGGGCCAAAAGCGGTTGAAGCACTCCAAACGCTTACAGATATCAACCTAAAAGATATGGTGTATTATACTTTCGAAAAAGGAAAATTTGCAGGTATTGATAATGTATTGGTTTCGGCTACAGGTTACACTGGTGCAGGTGGTTTTGAAATTTATTTTGAAAATGAACACGCTAATCAAATTTGGGAAGCAGTATTTAAAGCCGGTGCAGCATATGGTATCAAACCAATTGGATTAGGTGCAAGAGATACCTTGCGCTTAGAAATGGGTTTTTGCTTATATGGCAATGATATTAATGATACCACATCGCCTATTGAAGCTGGTTTAGGTTGGATTACCAAGTTTACTAAAGAATTTACCAACAGTAAAAACTTATTGGCTCAAAAAGAAAACGGTGTTGCAAAAAAATTGGTTGGTTTCGAAATGATAGATCGTGGTATTCCGCGCCACGATTACGAAATTTGTGATGCTAATGGAAATAATATTGGTTTGGTTACTTCAGGCACACAATCACCAACCTTGCAAAAAGGGCTAGGAATGGGTTATGTAGCCACCGCACACAGCAAAACAGGAACTGAAATATTTATTAAAGTGCGTGACCGCCTGTTAAAAGCTTTGGTGGTTAAAGTGCCTTTTTTAAAGAAATAGCACACTAATATTTATGTCGGAAAAAGCACAAATCGATGTTTGTTTTTCCCCTTTTTTGTACCCTGTGTATGAAAAAGAAGGCCAAATTGTTGTTGTAATTGATGTTTTAAGAGCCACATCGGCCATTTGCACAGCTTTCCATTATGGTGTAGAAAAAATGATTCCAGTAGCCACACTTGAAGAAGCTATGGAATACAAGCAACAAGGTTATTTGGTAGGAGCAGAGCGCAACGCCATTGCTATTGATGGTTTTGATTTTGGCAATTCGCCCTACAGTTATATGACCGATAAAATAAAAGGGCAAACGGTGGTAATAACCACTACCAATGGTACACAAGCCATTGAAGCAGCTAAAAACGCTTATGCCATAGCTATAGGGTCTTTTTTAAATATTACAGCCTTGTGTGATTGGCTTGTGCAACAAAACAAATCAATTTTACTGCTTTGCAGTGGTTGGAAAAATAAATTTAATTTAGAAGATACGCTATTTGCAGGCGCAGTTTCCGAAATTTTAAGTAAACATCAATCTTTTAAATTGCTTGATGGGGCATTAGCTACCATGTATTTATACCAGCAAGCACATCAAAATCCATATAAGTTTTTAAATTACTCTTCACACAAAGAACGCCTCTCTGCTATGGGGTTAAAAGATGATATTAAGTACTGCTTAACCCTAGACCGAACCAAGGTGATACCTGTTTTGCAAGGAAAGTATTTGGTATTACGCGGATTTTGATTAGCTGATGGCTTGATTAGCTGATTAGCTGGTGGGAAAATGTAAAACTTTTAGGCAATTTTTTAATTGCTTATCGCAATTAAAAAACGGGCTATGCGCAGTGCGCGGCACTTGCTGCTATCCCTTTTGCGGGTATCGTGATAAATGAAATCTATTTAAATCATGAAAATGTTTATTGCTGTATTACAAGTTAATTTATGGCAGTTTAAAACTAAATTGTTTTTTGGTTGATTTCAGCAC
>CAIKXD010000043.1 GCA_903831265.1 uncultured Bacteroidota bacterium | reverse complement strand
TCCCCGCAGAGTGGCAAGTATGTATTATACCATGAGCGATTGAGAGCTTTTATTTTGCAGAAGATTTCAAAACAACAATTCAATGCCTACAATGAAACTATTATTAAAGTTGCTCACGATGCACTCTCAAGGCGCAGTGGGGATGAATGGGAAAACTATGCGTTGGAATACCTCAGTAACCATATGCTCATTCCTGCAATAGAGAAAGGAGATGGCACTGTATTAAAATTGTTGGCATATAATTCCACACATTGGAACCGCCAAGTAGAAATAAGCAAGGGCTTTGAGTGGAGCAAGCGCATGCTGAACGATATGATGCTATGGGCCTCAAAATATGACGATGAGGAGGTTATTGAATGCGCGCTCAACAAAGTTGATTTACACCATCAGGAACAAAACGATGCACTGCGAATCGTTGAGCTAGTTGCACAAAATGATATTGAAACAGCCTTGCAAAGGATAGTAGCTTTTGGAGGCAATGACAAAGAAGGCCTGCAACGCAAGTTTATTTTATATATGCTTTGCTTGCTTGAGCTGACGTTGCTGGAAAGTAAGGATAAGCCATTCCGGAAAGAGGCGATAGAGAAGTTATTAAAGCATTTGGATGATAACCTACCGGTAGATCATTCAGTGTTGAATTGGAACGATTTCTTTCCGAGTTATTTGATGTTTTTAATGGCGTGTGATTGGGCGGAGCTGGGGTTGGATTATTTGATTTTATATAAACGGACAAATGATTGGGAGAAGAATTGGCTCTCGAAAAAAAGCTCATATGTTGAAATTCGGTTTGATGTGTTATTGAAATGCGCTCAAGTAATTAGTGATGATTATGAAAAGAGTATATCGCTGAAGGACATCTCCACCGAATTAGCGAGACAGGGCAAGGTAGTTGAGGCTTCAGCTACTTTGCAAGAAGCCCTTGTATGTTTAGAAGGGATCAGTTCTGAGTCAGATAAGAGTCGTGCGATCAAGGACATCAGTGCCGAACTGGCTAAACAAGGCAAAGTAGATGAAGCGCTTGCCTGCGCAAGGGGCATTCCTGATGAGAGAGATAGGAGTAGCGCGCAGACGGCCATCTCCACCGAATTGGCTAAACAAGGCAAGGTAAATGAAGCGCTTGCATGTGCAAGGGATATCTCTGATGAGTCAGATAAAATTAGTACACTGATAAACATTTCCACCGAACTGACTACGAATGGGAAGACCAAAGAAGCACTGGAATGTGCCAGAGGTATAAGCGACAATTTAAGAAAAAGTAACATTTTTGCGTCTATATCTAGTGAACTTACCAGAAAAGGTCATATCAGCCAAGCCAAAGCAGCGATTAGGGAGGCCATTTCATTTGCAGGAAAATTAAAGGATGTATCAGAAAAGAGTAGTGCTCTGCTTTTCATTTCTATAGAATTACGTAGACAAGGAAAATTAAGTGAAGCGGAATTTACGCTACATGAGGCCCTCAATCAGGCGCTTCAAATTGTAGATATTTGGCAGATGTGTTATGCCCTTAACAAAATTTCTAGTGAACTATGCAAACAGGGATACTTTGAAATAGCCCTGGAATATGCGCGGGTTATAAGTGAACCATATTGGAAAAGTCCAGCCCTTACAAATATCGCGTCCGAATTAGAAAATCAAGGTAAATCAAAAATAGCTGCTCAAATCTTGCATGAGGCCCATGAATGCTCGATGGAAATTAAACATGTTACTGTTCAAAGTAGAGTGCTAAAAGATATCTCTATTGAACTAGTTAAACATGGTAAGGTCGAGAAGGCTATGGAAATAGTCCGCGGCATAAGTAAGGATAGTGAAAAGAGATTAGCATTGCAGGCCAGCTCTATCGAACTAGTTAAACAAGGCAAGATTGATGAGGTCTTGAAAGTAATAAGTGGAATGAACGATGAAGAATGCAAATTCGACACGATACAATCCATTATCAGCGAACTAGCTAATAGGGGTAAGCTTGAAATAGGCCTTGAATGTGCTCAGTTAATGCAGAATGAGCCAATAAAAAGTTTTGCATTAGCTGCCATCTCTATCGAGCTAGTTAAGCAAGGAAAAATTGCCGCCGCCATTGCAGCAGTCTTAGGAATAAGGAATGACAGAGAAAAAAGTAGTGCATTACTTGCCAACTCAGCCGAGCTTGTTAAACAACAGTTGGGTAAGGAAGCTATTGAATGTGCCCGTAGTATACGTGATAATACTTACATGAACAGAGCTATACAAGCAATTTCTAATGCTATGGCTATACAAGGTCTGTTCGAGGAGGTCGCATATGCAATGAAAGTAACCCTTGAGTCTCATGGCTTATGTCAAGATGAAACAAAAGGCCGAGCTACTGCAATGATTGCCCATGAATTTGTAAAAATTGGTGAAGTTGAAAATGCTCTAGCATGTGCTCGAAGTATAGGTAACGCTTATTGGAGAGATAGTGCAATGGAATATATCCTCCTAAAATTTGTAAAACAAGGCAATATAAATGCCGCTATGGAATGTACCGAAGCACTTAGTTCTGATTTTAAAAAAAGTATTGCTTTGAAAGACATTTCAAGAGAACTGAGAGTAATTGGAAAAATCGAATTATCAACAAATACAATAAGTAAAGCTATTGTATTTGCGATGGGCATATCTGATAATTCAGACAAAACTAATGCAATTAAAGTAATTTCTACCGAGCTGGTTTTACAAGGAAATTTTGAAAAAGCCCTAGAGTGTGTTCATAAAATAAAGATTGAATGGAGAAGGGTTCTCGTATTGAAAGCAATTGCGTGCCAACTTATTGAACAGGAGAAAATCAAAGAGGCCTATGAATGTGTTCACGGTATTCCAGATGAGTTTGTAAAATGTACCGCATTGGCTGTTATTTCTAATATACTTTGGAAGCAAGAGAAGTTCGGGGAAGCTGAAATAGCAATGCGGGAAGCAATTTCACTTATTCAAGAAAAAATAGAAAATTGTAAGCAATATTTAGCATCAGAGCAGCGAGACTCAATTTTCGATGTGCGGAAGTTTGGAATTGCCTTGAAGGAAATCGCCATCGAATTAGATAAACAAGGCAGGTTTGAATATGCTAAATTACTAATGCAAGATGCCATTTTTTTTATGCGAGACGTTAGTCCTAGCGTTTTAAAAGAAATAGCTACAGAACTGGTAAAGCAAGTAAAATTTGAAGAAGCTCTTGCTTGCGCACAGAACATAAGTTCTGAATATTGGAGGAGCAGCGCGTATAAAGATATCTCTACCGAACTTGCTAATAATGGCAAATGGGCACTTGCAGAATATACGGGTTTACTGATTCACCGAATAGCAGAAAGACAGAGCTGTTGGGAAATCATTGGAAAAAACACCTTTAATGAAAAAGGCTGGTTAAGCGCCTTGCAATTTGTAAATCAGTTTCAACATGAAGAGTCGCAAAGATATTATTTAAAAGGCATTGCAGATTCAGCAACTCCAAATGAGGCAGGTAAAGAACAAATTTTGTCCGCTAGAAGCTTTTACATGAATGATTTAGAATCGATCAATAAGCTATTACAGCACCATGCCTTGCATGAAGTGTTTTTTAATGATGTTTCCCCCGAAAAGATCGAGCGCTTCAACCGCACCCTCAATATCCAATGGGCATTAGACATAAAAAATCAATTCACTTAAACTATATACAAATGAAAAAAAACGATCAAATCAATTATTTGCGAGAAAGCGCAATCAAACTTCAAAATTCAACTGAATTTAGGGGTTTAGCTGTCATAATGTTAGCTATTGCTCTGGAGAAGCAAGTTAAAAATGCTGTTGTTTATAATTATAGAAAATCAGGCTTAACGGCATCTTTTATAAGGAGGCGCTTATTGAAGGGGATGGGATATGCTGAATTATTGCATGAATTGGAATGGTGCGGTGCATTTAACGAAAACAAGAAGCTCAAGAAAATTTGGCAGGACAAAAAAACACCAATCAAGAATTTGTTTGGTGTAATGGAAACACGAAATAAAATTGTTCATTCTAACGCCAGAGTGTCTTCTGTTTCGATAGATGAAAGTGTAAATCAATTGCTTCTGGTCATTGAAAATTTAGAAGATATATTTCAGGAAAATTTTAAATACAGCGGTTTAGAACCGCTTCCCAAAACAATCAAAAATAAAGAATTAAATGTGAGTGCTAAGTTGCTCCATAAATCAATAGCTAGCAAGTTTAAAGGATCCAAGTAATGCGGCATTTTACCGACCCAACCTACCTCCGCACCATCCACGATGGTTTGCTTTCTGGTCCCATTCATAAAGACAATGCCTCTACCCTACCTATTGGATTAATTGGTATTTACGAAGAAGCGCTTCCTCCTGCCAGCAATGTAAAGGAACGCACGAAATTCCTCGAGTTTTTTGCCGTTTGGGCCTTGCTAAAAAAAGAAGTGAGTGCAGCTTTTGTGATTCCACTATTGGAGGGTTGGACCGAAGAAAACGTATTGGATTACATTTCGAGATACAGCAAATGGTTTAATAGTCCTGTGAGTGGGAAGTATGTGCTGTATCATGAGCGCATACGAAGCTTTCTGTTGCAGAAAGTTTCGCATGGTCATTTTACAGCATGCAATGAGGCTATCATTCAAAACTGTCAGACCGCCCTTCAAGCCAAATCCGGTGACGAACAGGAATACTATGCCTTAGAACACCTTAGCTTGCATTTGCTCATTCAGTCCATGGAGAATAAAGATGCCGTTGCATTAAAAACATTGGCATACGACACAGCCCACTGGAATCGACAGGTAGAAATTAGTAAGGGATTTGAATGGAGCAAAAGCTTACTGAACGACATGATGATATGGGCTTCCAAACACGACGATGAGGAAGTAATAGAATGTGCGCTGAATAAAGTGGATTTATACCACCTAGAACAAAACGATGCACCGCGCATAGTAGAACTCGTCGCTCAGAATGACATTGAAACCGCTCTTGGTCGTATTGAAGCCTTTGGCGGAAATGACAAGGAAGGTCTGCAACGTAAGTTTATTTTGTACATGCTTTGCTTAATGGAGTTAACCCTGTTGGGCAGCAAGGACAAGCCGTTTAGAAAAGAAGCGATAGAGCCATTGTTAAAGCATTTGGATGATAATTTGCCTGCCGACCATTCTGTCTTGAATTGGAATGATTTCTTTCCAAGTTATTTGATGTTTAAGATGGCATGTGAATGGGCGGAGTTGGGGTTGGATTATATAAGGGTTTATAAAAGGACAGATGATTGGGATAAGGATTGGATAAATGAAAACGGACAGTTCAATAAATTACAAATTGAGGTATTAATTGAATGTTCTAGTGGTATATTGAATGAATCAGATCGTAGTTGCGTTTTGAAGTATGTTTCTATGCAATTGACTAAACAGGGTGAAATGGAAGAAGCTCTTGGATGTGCTAGGAACATAAACAATGAATTACATAAAATTTTTGCTTTAACTGAAGTGTCCTCCAAATTGGCTAAGCAAGGATCAACTGCAGAAGCAGGCTTTATTATGCAAGAATCAATAGATTTTGTAAGTAGAATATTCGATGAAGAAAACAGGAGTTTCGCTTTAAATAAGATTTCCGTCGAATTGGCTAAACAAGGGAAGATCCCTGAGTCACTAAATTTTGCGAGTAATATAATTTCTGGCCATTTGAAGAGTTTGGCTTTGAAAGACATATCATCTGAAATAGCTAGACAGGGGAATGTAATATTAGCCGACAAAGTGATGCATGATGCTCTCAAATTCGCAAAAGGAATTGTCAAAGGATTCAATAAGATTGAGGCTCTAAAAAGCATTTCAACAGAATTTGTTAAACAAGGAAAAATAACAGAAGCTAATATAGTGATGTTGGAAACCCTAAAATGCGCAAATGAGATAAATTTACAAGGAGCAAATATAAGTGCATTAAAAGGTATCTCAATTGAATTGGCTAAACAGGGAAAGATTACAGAAGCCTATGAATGTGCAAAGGGGATAATTTACGAAGATCAAAAGAGTATAGCTCTAAAAGACATTACATTCGAATTGGCTAAACAAGGGAAAATTGCAGAAGCTGAGTTATGCGCAAATAAGATAAGTTCTGAAAGTGCAAAGAGTTTAGCTCTTAAGTGTTTATCCACCGAGTTGGCTAAACAGGGGAGAACCAAAGAAGCTGAAACGGTTCTTCATGAAGCACTCAAATTAGCAAGGGTTATAAATGATTTATCTATTAAGTTTGACATTAAAAATGTAATCGCCATTGAATTCTATAAACAAAATAAACTCAATGAATGTGTTTTGGCTTTGCTTGAATCTCTTGAATGTGAACGTGGTATAAGTTCTTTTTTATTAAGAAGTAAAATTTTAAAGGAAATATCAATTGAAATGGCTCAACATAAGAAAATTGAATCAGCAATAACTATGTTGAAGAAGTCTCAAGAAATAGCAATTTTTATAAGTTCTGAATATTGGAAGAATGTAACTCAAAAGGAAATAAATATTGAATTGGTTAAATTAGGTGAGATAAAACTAGCCATTGAATCTGCCCGTTCTATGAGTATATCATATTGGAAGTGTGATACATTAATGTGCATATCCTATGAATTATATAAACAAGATGAGACAACAAAAGCTGATAATGTGATGAATGAAGTTCTTGAAATGGTTAGAAGTAACAAGTCATTGAGGGGAAGGAGCTTCGATCTAATAGGGGTTTCCAAAGAATTATCTAAGCAAGGTAAGGTTTTAGAAGCTTCAATTGTCATACAAGAAGCTCTTGAATGCGCTCTTAGTATCAGTGATGAATGGAAAAAGAATAGCGCTCTTCAGCTAGTATCAATAACATTTGCTAAACTGGGGTTTTTCTCTGACTCCCTTGAATGTGCGCATGGTATAAATGATTTATCAGGTAAGATTAGTGCTTTAAAAGACATATCCACAGAACTAACTAAAAAGGGATTAGGAGCAGAAGCATCCAAGGTTATTCAAGAAGCACTCGAATGTGCAAATAGTATTAGTTCTAAGTCCAAGAAGAGTGAAGCGCTTAAGGATATTTCCATCGCATTGTCAAATCAGGGATTGGTTTCAAAAGCCCTTGAATGTTCACAAAATATAAGCGATGAATTAGATAAGATCAAAGCTCTGATCATTATCTCCAAAGTACTAGCTAAACAAGGGATGATAGCAGAAGCCCTTGAATGTGCTCGTGATATAAGTTCTATGAGTGGAAAGAGTCGCGCATTAAAGGATGTTTCAACGGAATTAGCCAAATTCGGGAATTGGACCCTTTCACAAAATGCCTGTTTAGAAATTCCGCAGTTATCACAAAAACACAACTGTTGGAAAGAAATTGCACAAAAAACTCAAGAGGAATTTGGATGGGGAAAAGCGTTGTCATTAGCATCTAATTTGCAACATAAAGAATCACAAAGCTTCTATCTCAAAGGAATAGTTGAAAACCTAAATATATCAGAATGTAATACGCAAATGATAATAAAGGCAATTCGCTATTACCTTAATGATATTGAATCTTTACAAAAGATATTACAATTACATGCTTTACATGAAACATTCTTAGACAAAACATCACCAGGAAAAATACAACTATTTAACCGCGGATTAAATATCCAATGGGCAATTGATATTAAAAACTCAATAAGAATAAATTAAGATATGAAAATCGAAAAAGTTTTTTTAGAAAGAAAAGGACAGGCAATGTTCAATACAGAAATTACAGAGAGCGTGCTGAACTCGTTTTTGTTGGAAGATGAGCAGTTTGCTGATGTAAACAGCTTGTCTATTGGAGAAAAATTAATATTGAAGATTGAATCAATTCCTGAATATTTAATTCCTGTAAAGCCATACAAGAATAAGGTAAAAAATCCTTTAAAGATTCAAGTCGATATTTTAATTAGTTTCCGCCAAGGAGATATTCTAAGCGAATACATAAGATTCAAGCAGCCGGACCCAAATGGCAAAAAAGTCAATTCAGATAAGATTATCATAATTGCGCCAAAGATAGAATGGGCATATATGCCAAAGACAAAGGAGCAGCTAATAGAATGGTATAAAAATAAGGTCGATAATAAAATCTCGGGATTTGAAAGTGAAATTGATTTTTTAAGCTGGTATGAAAATAATATCAAGGATTCAAAATGTGCTTATTGTGGATTAAGTGAAAGAGATTCACAAAGATTAGTGCATGAAGGAAAACTGAAATCATTGAGATTCCCAATATATGGAACAATTTCCAGTGGAGTAAATAGAGGTTACTGGCTAGAAATCGACCGTAAGATTCCCACGGGGTATTACTCTAAAGGGAATTGCAACCCATCATGTTATTTCTGCAACAATGATAAGAGTGATGTTTTCACTGATTCTCAATACAAGGAATTTTACGAAAATAGAGCAAGTTTCCTTAGAGGTTTATTGATATTGAGAGACAATAAAGAGGTAACAGGTAATGGAAATTTAGATCCTAATAATTTAATAGAGCAATAATTATAGTCGTTCATAAAAGAGGAATAATTTAAAACAATCAAAAAATGACATATGAATCAATTAGTTTTTAATCAAGTGGTAGAACGCTTCAATAGTGGACAAGTGCTTTTTAATAGAGGTGATAACTGTTCTTTCTTATATGCCCAAAAATGGTATCCTGTTCACGCATTCATGGCTGAGTACAATTTAATAATGGGTGTAAATAGAGAAATGAATTTGCATTCGGCAGTTTTTGAACTATCCAAATTATTGCCTATTGCAACTGCAGAGATAAGGTTCACTGAATGCCTGCCTGTGTCAATTCTTTAATTCAAACTTCAATTATTTATATTTTATAGACAACACTTGAAAAACTTCACCGACCCCACCTACCTCCGTAAGCTGGATTTTGGTTTGCTGTATGCAACAATTCATAAAGAAGTTGATACCAATATAGATTAGCGAATAATTTAGACTTTATAAAGTCTAAAATTTGCATTTTACATTTTTTAATAGCCAAAAATAATCATACACTTGTATTCAACAAAATAATGACATTGTTGATATATCACCTGGACAATTATACTTAAAAGGTATTTGGGTTTGAAATTTATTTAGCTGCAAACATTAAAAATCGATAACAATGACAACGAAACAGTTTTTTACAATCTTGGCAGCAGTAAGTTGTATTGCAATGCTTGCTTGCGGACAGTCGAATGATAAGCAGAATAATTCAGTTAATAACCCTGTTGGCATACAAGGCACTTCAAATAAATTTGCAGACAACATTCCCAAACCAACAGGCTATGTCAACGACTATGAAAAAATCTTCTCCGAAAACCAAGAAATAACATTAGACTCTTTAATAAAAGCAGTTCAGAAACAGACAAATATTGAAATTGCAATCGTAACACTTGATAGTTCTCAAACAACTGCTGAAGCGTTTGACGATTTGATGTTAAAAATTGCACAGCAATGGGGTGTTGGAAAAAAGGACAAGGACAATGGTATTCTAATCGGATTATCTTCATCATTGCGGAAAATTAGAATACAAAATGGTTATGGCATTGAAAAAGTGTTATCAAATGAAGAAACAAAAAAAATTATAGACACTTACTTGATACCACAATTTAAAAAGGGTAACTACTTTGAGGGGACAAGACAAGGTATTATTGCGCTTACTGACAAATTAAAATAATAAAAACTTAACAGCGCGCATTAACAATAGACGGGGTTTGGTTTGCCGCAGACAGTTTTGTGGAAACGAGAGTTTTCGGCTACGCTTGAACATTAATAGTAAAAAGCCCGCCCATCCTAAATCTGTAAAATGTTAGAGGAACTAGCTTGATTAACATCTTAAAATTATGAATATATCTGAAGGAATTTATGAAAAAATAAGTGAACTTAATAAATACATTTATTCAAATAGGCAAGATAAAAGCTAAAACAAAACCAATGTCCGTATTATTTAATTTAATTATTTTTATAAATTAAACCATTCACAATTAATAAAAAATAGCATTATGGAAAAATATTATGGCGAGTTGGTGCATTATATTGATGAGTTTTTCTTATCAGAAGAAAAATACAGAGATCATTCATACTTATCTAATATACGTATTAGTACAGAGTATATGTTAGCCATTTTGTTTAAACAACAGGAAGACAAATTCAAATTGGAAAATAATAAAATGACAATTAGTGATTATATAATAAAATTAGGACATAAGACCTCATTTATTGAACAAAATGAAATTGAAATTTTAAATGTAATTCAAACGTGTACTAACTTTGCTGTGCATGGTAAAACCGGTATGTTTACAAACGCCAAGTGGCGAAAGGCTTGTGTACTTCCAGCATTTTACGAATTTGCTAAATATTTTACTGAAAAATCAGATAATATTCCTGATTCCTTAATAGAGAAATTGAAATTGCTACCAGAAAAAATTGAAATTGCAATAATGGAATCTTCAAATATTAAAGAGCAACAATCAAGCACAATTGAAGAAATTGAGAGTATTTCTATTGCCTCTAAGTCAATAAGTATTCAATTGGTAATTAAGGAAATAGAAAGTATAATTTCGGATAAAGTTTACTATATTAAAGGAAATCACTATGAGTCATCAAAATATGCATTTACATTTATTACTATTGGAAACGACCGCCATTGGTTAAATATACCTGTAGATAAAGTTACTCTAATGGCAAATGGAGAAAAAGCAGCATTTGTTATTATTTTAGATGCGAGCTACGGAAGAGTGATTATACCGCTAAAGGAAGAAAGTGGTAATAATATTAATAATGAAAGTTTTTTTGAATTTCTTATTAGAAATCCTGCACGTACCAATAATGTTTGCTGGGATTGTAAATTAGAGCATGATGCAATAACTTTAATTAAAACTAAAGATAGGTTTAATTACACACAAAAACCTTTAGAAATATTAAAGAACTATATTGAACTAAACAATAATTTAATCTGATTAAATGCAAATATACACGCTAAAAAAATAGCAGAAGGCACTAGGATGCTTTTTTTGAGACAGATTTTAGAGCCAGTCATGTACAAATTAAATGAGCTTTAAAATTGAATATTCAGAAGATAAAGTTAGTGCCAGGGGCAGATTTTCGGTTATGAAAAAGATCAGTAACATACTAGGATTAAAAAAGGCCTTAAATGAGCTGCCAATTATAGAAAGTACGAATAAAAATAGATATGAGAAGGAAGATTTAATAAAAAGTTTTCTTCAATCTATGCGGTTGGGTTTAATCAAGATATAAACAACCTAGTTTTAACTGCATTGCAACAATGTTTTTTTAATCAGTTTTATTTTAATAACTATGCTTTAGACACATACTATACTGTTATTACAAGCTATGTTTAGTATGAAGTAGTTCAAAAAGTACAATCCTAAGAAGACAGGCAGAAAAGTCATCATCCAATAATAGCCTTTTGAAACAATGTAAAAATAGTTGCCAATTTTTGGCTCAGAAGCAGCAGTAGTTGTTCAGCCAATAATTTTATTGTATTTTTGAAAGACACTTAATATTTTAAAGATACAAATGTCTAAAAAGTACATAATAAAATCATTTAAATGGCTGACCTTGATACTTGCCATTCTCCTTTTTGGTTATAGAATTTACCTTACTAATACTAGTACCGAATTAAAAGATAAAGCACTGGGAGGAAAATATGATTCCTCCAAAGAAGGCTTCATGGTCTCCATAGTTTGTGTCATTGTATTTTTTATTTACGCAATCTTTAATGCTATAGATTCTGAAAAGAAAAAATCTAAATAACATATAGGTAAGGGCTAGCAAGTTTAGGATAGATAAAAAGTCCAAAACCATCCCAATCAAAAGCTTATCGAAAATGGTTGCCTAAATATTAAATTTAAAATCGTAATATGCAGTTGTAAAAAAAAGTGGAGATCAGAACCCACTCAAAAAAACGAACTAATAATTTTTTTAAAAAAAGTGGCGACTACGCAAAAAAAACTATGAAAAAATTAGCTGGCTTTGGAATTATCCTAGGTGTTTTACTAGGTATTTGCTTTTTATATTTAATGTATAAAACTTGGGTTGTTTTTGGTTTTTGGACTTTGGTTTGGACAGGTTTATTGTCATTAATTTCAACTACTTATCTCGGAAATTTAATTGGTTCCCGAGCTGAGAATAACGGTGTGATTACTTATAACCCAAAGGAATTACCAAAATTCTTAAATATGATAGTTTCCTTAGCAATTGGTTATTATTTATATACCATAATTAGCGTTCCAAGTATTTCAAGTTACGACTATATATTTGGCATGACATATCTTGTTTTATTAACGGCTGTGCCAATATTATTTGCACTTTATAAATTGATTAGAGACCGAAACGACTTTATTGTAATTGACGGTAATAATTTAAAGTACAGAGATAACGATGAAAATGGCGATTTTAAATTTACCGATATTGCTGCTGCTGAAATATCAGGTGGAATTAAACTAACATTTAAGGATAGTGAAATAGTGACAATAAAAACAGATAACATGAATTTTAACGCTAAGGATTTATTGAGTGTATTTGCTGAAATTAAAGCTAAATTACCTGAAGAAAAAAAGGAGAATGTATCAAATGTGATTTAACACAATCTGCCTCTAACAGTGTTTGCTGTTATAGGCAGATTAAAAGACACATTGTTTTATATTGCGTGTGATCAACTGCATCGGCAAAATGAAAACAAATAGGTGCATCCCAAACAATACTTAAAAAAAAGAGACGAAATCAAAAAAGC
>CAIKXD010000042.1 GCA_903831265.1 uncultured Bacteroidota bacterium | reverse complement strand
TATTGCAGGATGTAATAACGAATTCTTTACTCATAATCCATTTAAGAGAATGAAGGGTCAATATTTATATGCCGAAATAATTAAATTAACCAGTAAAAAATTATATAAATTACCTACAGGTAAAGGCTATGCACCTGTAGATTTAAATAATATGATAGGGAAACTTAAAATTACTTTGCCCTACATAAAAAAGAAATTTAAAAAAAACTTGGTTACCCAAGATATCGATAACTTAGGTTTGATTACACAGTTTAACGAAAATGTTAGTGCTAATTTACTGGAGTGTAATCCATCTTTTTTTAATTCAGCGCTAGTTAAATCGACGCTTGAAAATATGCATCCTCGCATGAATGAAAGACATAGAGATTATATATTTTTGGTAGCCTCATACACAAATTTAGAACTAAGCATAAATAGCCAAAATTATAGTGCAACAGATACAGCAGTTATTTCCTAGAATAATATGAAACAATTTAAAATTGTATTATTAGCCTATATTATCATATACTTGCTGGTATACTCATTAATTTACTTGGTTGGTTTTGAATCGGAAATTGAGTTGGTAGCTTTCAATTTTTTTTATGGTATTTTCTATTTTATCATTATCCGCTTATTGTACATCATTTCTGAGCGTAAAATTAATAACCCTTATAGTATTTTATATATTACTGCTTTTTTTTCGATAATAAGTGTTTTAGCCTACAAATTTTTATCAATAGAACTCAGAAATAATTTATTTGTATTTAGCGATGCCGATGCCTCTTCATACAATTTATATGGATTGAAATATGCAAACAATCTTTATGCAATTACAGAGTGGCGTTATGATGATTGGGGGGTACTTTTTGTATTAGGTTTGCTCTATAAAATAACACCCTCACCAATGATGTTAAGTGTTTTTTATATATTATTAGGTACATTAACTGTTTATTATTTATTCAAACTTTGCAGATTTTTTATTAGTTCTAATTATTGTTTTATACTCTGCGCTGTTTTCTATCTTTCTTCCTACTTGCAATGGTATAACTCATCATTGCTGAAAGAAAGTATCATGGTTTTTTTAACAATCTACTTGTTTTATCATTTGTATAAATTTATAATTGCAGGAAGCAAGTATAGCTTAACTGCAATGGCTTTTGGGTTGATTTTAATGTTGTTTTTTAGACCTGCTGTGAGTTTTATTTTTCTATTCTCGGCATTTTTGTTTTATGTAAGCAATGTAAAAAGTTTTTCGCTCAAGATTTTATTTTTAGTTATTTCATTGCCTATTGGCTACTATTTTTTGAGTACATCAGTTTTGGAGGAGAGCCAAAGGTATTTACCCTATGAATCGGTTAACGACTTTTTTGCTGCAAAGGAGAATCAAAATACAGTAAGGGGGTCGGTTGCATTTACCTATCTTACGCATACTATATCTGGTTTATTGGGTCCCATTCCGCAGTTTTATCCCAAAGAAATTGTATACAATAACTTTTTTGCTTCAGGATTATTGATAAGACTATTGTTATCTGCATATGCATTATTAGCCATGTATAAAATCATAACACAAAAAATAATAATATTATATCCGGTAGTTTTGTTTTGCTTAATAGAGTTATTTTCTCTTGTTTTTATGTTTGAAGCACTTGAATTGAGGAAAGCAATGCCTCACATCGTTTTTAATTATTTTTTAGCATTTTGGTATCTATTTAATATTGAAGAAACTAAACTATTTAGTAAGCCATATTGGCTTTTTCACAAAGGTTATATGATTACAGCAGCCATCACCTTTTTACTGGTTATTTTTTGGAATTTTAGATAAAAAGGTTACCTTTGTTTTACAAAAAAAAAATAATATATTATGGGTAAAAAAGATCAGCTAAATAAAATCTTTAATAATGGTATCCTGCGTCCCTTTTTGCCTATCGCAAACAAAATATTAACTCGTCTCAGAAGAGGAGTTTGGACAAGCTTACTTTATAATAGTGCTACCAATCGTTACGAGCTTTATGAAAACGGAAAACTAATTAATGTAGATAAAATTCCTGCTTGGCTTAGTAGCTATAGCTATTTAAAATCAACGCTTTTTCGCATCAACCTAAAAACTTTTGGAATTGACACAGATGGAATAATTTTAGATATTGGTGCTGGCACTGGCACTGAGGCAATCGTTTTTTCAGAAATGGTAGGTCCCAATGGAAAAGTTTATGCCATTGAAGCACACCCCGAAACCTTTTTCAGTTTAAAAACTACCATGGAAAAAGGTAATTACAAAAATGTTTTTCCATGTCAAGTTGCTATTGGAGGCAAAAATGGTTTTATTTATATACAGAATCAAAGTAATCATGAAAAAAATGCTGTATCTAAAGAAGAAAGTGATGATAGTTTTAAAGTATCATTAATCACTGTGGATGATTTTGTTGAAAAGCATAATATTAAGAGTATTGAATTTCTAAAAGTGAATATTGAAGGTGCCGAATTGGATATGATTGAGGGTATGGCAAATAGTATTCACATCATAAAAAAAGCAGCCATTAGTTGCCATGATTTTTTAAGTAACGATAAAAGTATGCCTATCATGAACAAGATAAGATCTTATTTCGAGCAAAATGGCTTTACTGTAACACATATTCCCAATCAACACCCGGTAATGAATAGTTGGTTATACATTGAAAAAAAATAATTAAGAGCTACATATAATTGCCTTTAATGTTACTTTTAATACCTTTCAAAAAAGCTGTTTATAAATACAACTTTCAGTTATTTGATTACTAACTTTAAGGTGGATTATTTTTAATTGAATTTGAAATATTAAAAACTGTAATCATCAAAAAAAGAAAATAAAAGTGGCTAAGAATATAATAATATTAACAGACTATAAAGGTCATTTTGGCAGTAAGCATTTAGATATTCCTTACAGAAGCGGTATGGATAAAAATTTGCTTAAAGCTGCATTTCTGAAATATAATTATGAAGTAAAATATATAGGTTTAAGCGAAGTTAAAGTAAATGACTTAGATAAAAATGATTGTATATTATACACCTCGAGCGAAGATTTAGGATATAGCTATAAAGATTACATTGAAGATAAAGTATTGATTTTAGAGGAAAGCGGGTTCAATGTTTTGCCTAAATATAGATACTTAAGAGCCAATAATAATAAGGTTTTTATGGAAGAACTAAGGCGCTTACTTTATGCTGATTCTGGTTTTTTTGCACAATCATTTGGTACATTAGAGGAATTAGTACAAATTAAAAATAGTTTATCATTCCCATTGGTTTTAAAGGTCTCAGAGGGGGCATCGGGCAAAGGAGTTTTTCTTGCAAAAACTTATAATGAACTGGTTTCATTGATTAAAAAGCACCGATCCACTTTTGATTTAAAATTAAGATTAAAAGATTTTGTTAGAACCTATAAGCATAAAGGATATTTACAAGAGTCGCAAACACGTAAAAAATTTATTATACAACCTTTTGTTCCTGAGCTAAAGCACGATTGGAAGGTTTATATCTTTTATGATGAATACTATGTTTTTAAAAGACCAATTCAAAAAGGTAGAGGAATAAAAGCCAGCGGTGGAGGTTATGATAATTATTACTATGGCGAAAAAGCGGATGTTAGTGATGCCCTATTAAACTTTGCTAAAAATATTTTCAAAAAATTAAATACACCACATTGCTCTATTGACATTGCGTTTGATGGTAATACTTATTATTTAATTGAATTTCAATGCTTGTATTTTGGCACAGCAGGTATACTTTATTCAGATGGATATTTTATTAATAATGAAGATAAATGGCAGTTTGTTAATTCCAAGAAAAAAATAGAGGATGTTTATGCAGAATCCGTTGTAAAGTTTTTAAAAAATCAATGAAAGTTTTATTTGTATCTTCGGGTAACTCAGGTAAAATTAGTCCAATTGCAAGCAGCCAAATTCAAATGCTTATGAGTGCAGGAATTGATGTTGATAATTTTTTAATTGTTGGTAAAGGATTTAAAGGCTATTTGCAAAATATTCCAAAACTAAAAACCCATCTAAAAAATAAAAAATATGATGTTGTGCATGCACACTACTCATTAACAGCCTTTGTTGCCTCATTAGCAGGGGCAAGGCCACTAGTAGTTTCTTTAATGGGTAGCGATGTACATAACACCAAATTGAACAATTTGATTATTAAATTATTTAACCTGTTATTTTGGAAGGAAGTTATAGTTAAGTCAAATGAGATGCAGGTAAAAATTGGGCTTAAAAATGCACATGTAATTGCAAATGGAGTAAATTTAGACCAATTTGAATTTATAGATAAACAGCAAGCAAGACTTCAACTGGGTTGGAATTCTGATAAAATTCATCTTTTTTTTCCAGCAGATACAAAAAGATACGAAAAGAATTATCCATTGATTGCATCAGCCCTTAAGATGTTTAATGACCATAGCATTGAAATTCACAAGCTCGACAAAGCCATAGATTCGGAAATGATGAATTTACATTATCAGGCATCAGATATTGTACTTTTATCAAGCTTATGGGAAGGTTCACCAAATGTGATAAAAGAAGCATTGGCTTGTAATAAAATTATTGTTTCAACAGATGTTGGAGATGTAAACGAAAGGTTTGGTAATTTAAAAGGTGTTTTTATTGCCCAACTTGATACTCAAGATTACTTTTCGCAAATCAAAAAAGCAATTGATTTTTTTAAATCTAACAATAGCGTTAAAGGAAGAGAAATGTTAATCGCACAGGGGCTTGATGGTAAATCTTTTGCTAAAAGGCTCATAGATATCTATAATAAAATAAAAACTCAAAATGTTGCTTCATGAGTTATAGAGATATGATTAGCTTTTTTTTAAGTAATATTGTTTTAATAGCTTTACTAGATAAAATTTGCCATGTTGCAATTTTTGATTTACAGCAAGAGCAGATTGATAAGTTGACTTTATAGATAATAGATGGATTTTGGGTTATTCATAATATTGGATGTTAAAACTAGTCGTAATTATAAAATAACAAATACAGGTAGTAATTGTGTGCTAAGTTTTTAAAAATAATATTTAAAAAAGTTTTACAAAAATGATTTTTTTTACCTTATAGAATGTTGTTTGTTGAAATTGAAAATAGAAAGAAGTTATGATATTTATTAAAGATAGTGCAGTTGAAGAGTTGAAATGGGAGCGTTTGTTAGAAAATTCGCTACAAGCTTCACCTTTTCAAACCATAGGAACATACAATTTTTTTAAAGGAGTAGAAAACTGCAGTGCACATGTTTTTGCGTGTGAAGAAATGTCGGAATATACGGCATTAGCAGTAGTTGCTGTATATAAGGAAGGTGGTATTAAAGGGTTTTTATCAAAAAGAGCAATAATTTATGGCGGTCCTGTTTTTCATAACAACAATAATCAATCTATTGAAGCTTTCCTTAAATATGTAAATACATCGTTAAAAAATGAGGTAATATATACTGAGATTAGAAATTTTTTCGATTACAGTCAATTTAATCAGCAGTTTACAAATGCAGGCTGGAATTTTATCGATTACCTAAACGTACAAATTCATCTTGAAAACAAAAGCCATAATGAAATATTGGCTGCCATGAACTCAACTAGAGCTAGGCAAATAAGAAATACCTATAAGCTTGGTGCCGTTGTTGGCCCATCAGTAAACGTTAATGAAATTACTAGCTTTTATAAAATACTAAAAGAATTATACGCTCAAAAAGTTAAACTGCCAATTCCAGATCTCAATTTTTTTGTAAATCTTATTCAATCTAAGAATGGAATTTTCTTTGTTGTAAAACATCTTGATAGGGTAATTGGTGGTGCATTTTGTTTGTGGCTGCCATCTCAAGGCGTTTATACGTTTTATTATTGTGGCGATGATAATTATGATAAAAAAATGTATCCCGCACACATAGCAATTGATGGGGCAATTAAATTTGCAATTGAAAACAATCTTAAAGTTGTTGATTTAATGGGTGCTGGTAAAAAAGATGAATATTATGGCGTTAGAGTATACAAAGAAAGATTTGGCGGGCTTTTGGTTGAGCATGGCAGGTATTTAAAAATATCAAAACCATTGCTTTATAAAGTTGGAATCTTAGGTTTAAAAATATTAAAAAAGTTGAAAAGATGAATATTCTAATCGATATCAGTCATCCTGGTCAAGTACATTTATTCAAAAATATTTACTTTAAATTAAAAGCAAAACACAATATTATTTGGACTACCAGAGATATTCCAATTGCCAAAAAACTACTTGAGCAATATCAAATACCCTACATTAATTTGGGAAAGAAAAGCAACTCCATCTTTGGGAAAGCAATTGATATTATATTACAAGATATTAAATTATTTTTTATCGTTAAAAAGCATAAAATTAATTTTGGTTTAACCTCTGGTATCGCCCTGCCTCATGTATCGCGTGTAACAAAAATGAAAAGTTTTGTTTTTGATGATGATGACGATGAAGCGCAGCCGCTGGCAACAAAATATGGACATCCATATGCCGATGCAATTTTTACACCTAAAGCCATAAAAAGGAAAACAGAAAAAGCCATTTATTATAATGGAACTCATGAATTGTTTTACCTTCATCCAAATATTTTTTTGCCAGATGAAAGCATTTTTAATGGTCTTGATTTTGACAAAAATACTAAGTATTTTGTACTAAGATTCGTAGCATTTAAAGGACACCATGATGTTGGTGAATCAGGAATTTCTTTTGAACAAAAAAAGCAACTCATTGATTTATTAAAAAAATATGGAAGGGTTTTTATTACCTCTGAAAAAGAAATTGAAAAGGAGTTTGAAGCCTATAGACTGCCCGTAGCTCCTCATCAAATTCACTCATTGCTTTATTACGCCAGCTTATTTATTGGCGATAGTCAAACAATGATATCAGAAGCCGCAATAATGGGTGTGCCTGCTGTTAAATGTAATACTTTTGCAGGAAGATTGTCTGTGCCTAATCAACTTGAGCATACGTATGATCTCTGTTACTCCTATCAGCCTAAAGATTTTAATTTATTTTTGGATAAAATAAATGAACTATTGAGCACCAATAATTTAAAAGAAAATTGGAATAATAAACTTCAAAAATTAATTAATGACGCTATTAATCCAACTGATTTTTTTGTTTGGGTGCTTGAAAATTATCCTCAAAGTTTAGATCAATTAAAAGTTAATCCTAATTTGCAATTTACCTGCAACAATTAATTAGCAATGAAAATACTTACCGTAATAGGAGCGAGGCCGCAAATAATAAAAGCCTCTGCAATAAGCCGAGCAATAAAAAAATATTACAATCAACAAATTAATGAAGTAATAGTGCACACCGGACAGCATTATGATGCTAACATGTCGTCTGTTTTTTTTGATGAACTAGAAATACCACATCCAAATTATAACCTTAATGTAGGTTCGGGTATGCATGGCGAACAAACAGCAAAAATGATTCAAGGTATTGAAGCTATTATACTTAGCGAATCGCCTAATTATTTATTGGTTTATGGCGATACAAACTCAACTTTGGCTGGTGCTATTGCTGCAAGTAAATTGCATATTCCGGTGGTTCACATCGAAGCTGGATTGCGCTCGTATAATAAACTAATGCCAGAAGAAATAAATAGAATATTAACCGATCATTGCTCAACTTATTTATTTCCTCCTACAGCCAGTGGCCTTAATAATTTGCTTAAAGAAGGTTTTAACGATAGTAACACAAAACCTTATTCAATGGATCATCCATTGGTAAAAAATATGGGCGATGTGATGCTAGATAATACATTGTATTTTTCACAATTAGCCGAGCAAAAATCTGATATCATCAATACATTGGATTTAAAAAATCAACCATTTGTTTTATGCACAATTCACCGCAATGATAATACTGACAATGAGTTTAAATTAAAGGAAATTATACAAGCGCTTATCAATATTGCAGACAAATACGCTATAAAGATTGTGCTGCCAATACATCCAAGAACAAAAAAAATGATAGTAAACTTAGATCAACAGCTTCTCGAAAAGTTTACTAATAATCCATTAATTAAAATCCTTGAACCTGTTTCTTTTTTCGATATGATGATGCTTGAGAAATATAGTAACTTTATTATTACTGACTCTGGCGGTGTGCAAAAGGAAGCCTTTTTCTTTCAAAAGCCAAGTGTAATTTTAAGGAAAGAAACCGAGTGGGTTGAAATTGTTGATGCACAAATGGCTTTTTTAACTGATGCCAATTGCCAAGAAATTATAGATGCAGCCACTTTAATCTTAGAAGGTAAAATTAAAAACAATGTTGTTGAAATTTTTGGCGATGGTAATGCAGCAAAAAATATTTTAAATCTTTTACTTCAATAGTCTTTTTAATATCTTTTTTCTAATTTCATTTACATGATCGATTTTAATTTAACCATATACAAAAAGCTATTAACTTCATTAAAAAAAAATGGCTATTCATTTATCACTTTTGAAGAGTATTGCCAGGGAATTAGGCCCTCTGGAAATTGGATTATTTTAAGGCACGATGTAGATGATAAAAAATTAAACTCGCTAAAGTTTGCAGAAATACAGCAGCATTTGAACATAAAGGCGACTTATTATTTTAGAATGGTACCTCAAAGTTTTGATCCAATAGTTATTAAAAAGATATTTGATTTAGGTCATGAAATAGGCTATCACTATGAGGATATGGATTTTGCTTCAGGAAAAACAGCAATTGCAATTCAATATTTCGAAAAGCATTTAACAAAATTACGCGAAGTTGTTCCTATTAATACTTTGTGTATGCACGGTAGCCCAAGAAGTTTGTATGATAATAAAGATATTTGGAAGGCATATGATTATAAAAAATATGATCTTATTGGTGAACCCTATTTTGATATGGATTTCAATCAAATTTTTTATATTACCGATACAGGAAGAATGTGGGATGGATTTAAAGTGAGCGTGAGAGATAAAGTGGCAACAACTATTAATTGGCCAGAATTTCATACTACCCAGCAAATTATTGAAGCAATTGAAAACAAAACATTTCCAAGTATGGTAATGATGAATTTTCATCCACAACGTTGGACTGATAATAAATATTTATGGCTTAGTGAATTGGTAAAACAAACACTAAAAAATACCATCAAAAAATATTTCTTTGTAAAAGGATAGTTTTAAGTAATACCAATTGTATTTATTAAATAGCCCAAAGCTGTTTAATAAATTTACAATGGTTAATGCCGATACAACTTGAAACTAATAAGCATGTGATGTTTTATTTATGAATGAAGATGGACTTAGGTATTGCTCATTTTTAGCATTGGTTTTGCCATTATTCTTAAAAAATTGTAAACTTTTTTACTTTAAACAGCGTACAACCGACGTGGTTTAATTATTAATGCAGTTGGAACAGTTAATTAGATATATTGAATTTAAATTTACTAAGTGAACAAATGAATAATAAAGTAAGGCAAGAAGTTAGTGATGAGGCATATGTTTTAATCAATAATTATGCGCAAATTGAATCAAAAAATACGTTTGTGGTTTTTACATCCAACCCATTCAACATACTCAATAATCAACACAATATTGATGCTATAGTTAATTTAAAGCCTGTTAATCAGTACAGATATATTAACAAATTATTTATAGCAGTAAATGAAAAACTTAATAATGATAATATTTTTGTTTGTAGGTTTGAAACAATACAGGCAAGAAAATCGAGACAAAAAATTGGCAATATTCCCTTCATAAGAAATTTTTACTTTTTATTCGAATTTTTAACATTAAGGCTTGCACCCAAAGTGTGGGGAATAAAAAAGATCTTCTTCTTTTTAACTAGAGGTAAATTAAGGTTGCTGTCTAAAGCTGAGGTGCTTGGTAGATTAGTAAGTACTGGTTTTGATATTGTTGAATATAAGAGTTTAGATGGTTATTTATATTGCGTGGTTAAAAAGGTAAAACAACCGCAAGAAAATTATAATCCTTCTTATGGGCCAATATATGCAATGCCTAGATTAGGAAAAAACGGTAAACTAATTAAAGTATATAAATTTAGAACCATGCATCCATTTTCTGAGTACTTGCACGATCATATCCTTAAATTAAATGGATATGCTGAGTCGGGCAAGCCTAAAAACGATTTTAGACTTACGCCATGGGGTAAAATATTCAGAAAATATTGGATAGATGAATTGCCTCAACTTATTAACGTAATTAAAGGAGATATGAAATTGGTAGGTATAAGACCAATAAGCCAACGTTACTTAAAAGATATTCCTGATGACTTAAAAAAATTAAGATTAAAGCATAAACCAGGCTGCATTCCTCCATATGTTTCATTAAATAGAAAAAGTTCTTTAGAAGAAGTTTTACAAGCAGAAAGAGACTACTTGATACTTAAGGAAAAAAATCCTTACACCACAGATTTAAAATTCTTTTTTACGGCAATTTTCAACATTGTGGTTAAGCGAAAAAGGAGTGCTTAATTTGATTCGTTAATAATTAGGTATTTTTTTAGCACAGCTATAAAAGAACTATACTTAAAGTTTTTCCATTAGCAACTTGTATAATTCTATCATGGACTTGATGTCGTCTTTATTTACTTTTTCGTTTGGACTGTGCACATCAGATTCAGCCGCGCCAACAAAGCACCAATCTATGGGGTAGGGGGCACGATGCAAAGTATTTCCATCGCTACCACCACTTGATTCTACTTCTAACTGGTAAGGCATTTTACTTTCTTTTACGATATCAATAATTCTGTTTACATATTTCCTTCGTGGTAAACCACTGTCGCGCATAGAAATTACGCATCCTTGGCCATGTAAAACACCTTCTGTAACCCAAGTAATATCTGAGATTAAGGTTTGAGAAACATTGTATTTTTCGTACATTAATTTGGCTAAATATTCTACACTACCGCCACCTGATTCTTCCCAACAACTAAAGCAAATCATACCGTTTTCGAGTGTTTCGGCTACTTTGAGTGCATTAAAAACACCTAATCTGTTGTCCATATAACAGCATTGCACAAAATTATCATCTTCAATCCATTCGGGTTGAAAAGTAAGCATAGTGCCTCTTTCAATTTCTCTATCAAATTCATAGGTTAAATCACCATCTTCATCAACTTGAAGGGTACAATTTATTTCGCCATGGTTATCTTTTCCGATTAATTTATAGCCGCTTTCTGTTTTTGGTCCACCAATTTTTACCAATTGATTATGATATCTTACAGTAAAACCTATAGAATCTATGTGTGCATAAATGGCTGTTTTAGGTTTGCCAAATACCAGTACAATACAATCTTGAAATCCTTCTCCATAGAGTACTTCAGGTTGAACTTTCCATTGCGATTTGTTAGTATTGATGTAATTTAAAAGAAAATCAGTCATGGCCACTTCATTTCCAGAGGGCGCATGAATACGGCACATTTGTTTAAGTAATTCGAAATTCATAAAATAAAATTAGCATTTTGTTTAAGGTTAAACAAAAGCATTAAAAAAGGTAAGATTAGTGAATACCTAACACATGGAAAAGCTTATCAATTTGGCTATTCCATAAGTTTTTAGTGGATTCGATACTGCTTTCGTCTTCGCAAAAATCGGTGATTATGATTGCTAAATCGCCAGTGATTTCATCAGTTTCAACTCTAAACTCGAAGTAAATTGCTTCGGGCATATCTAACCAGCGGAACCTGATATGATGGTCTTCGCGCGCTGAGAGTACTTTTGCTGCCTGCTGTGTACCATCCCATTCAAAAACCATGATATCACCTTTTTCATTTACCTTATCGGCAAACCATTCTGATAAGCCTGAACTGGTGCTGAGGTAACTAAATAAAATGTGTTTTGCAGAATGCACAGGATATTCAATTTCTACTTTTTTATATTTGGCTCTAATCGCAATATTTCTTTGTGAAGCCGCGGCATCAGCGGTAGATTTTTTTAGGATTGGCTTTGTAACAGGTTTTACAGGAGCATCAATTTTTGTTGTTGCTGATGAAGCCTTTACTGCAGGTTTTACAGACTTGGTAACAACTTTAGGTGCTGCTTTTATTGTTTTAACAGGTGCAGCTACTTTTGCACTAGTTTTTTTAACCGTTCTAACTGGTTTTTCTATAGCACTTGCAGTCTTTTTTGGATTTTTAGCTACCGGTTTAACGGTTGAAGCAGACTTTTTTTGCTGATTGTTTACAACTTTAGGATTCTTTTTTTGCTTGGTTTTAGCTAGCGCTACCACCTTCTTTTTAGGAGTTGTAGCAACTGCCTTTTTAGGCGCAGTTTTCTTTTTAGCAGCGGACGTTACAGCAGTTTTCGTTTTTTTTGCTGGAGCGGGTTTTACCTTTTTAGCTGCTGTTTTTTTGGCAGCAACTTTAGGTTTAGCAGCAGCCTTTTTAGGTGCTGACTTTTTTGAAGATGATTTTGTAGCCATAATATTTTACTATTTTCGCCTTGAAATTATTTTGCAATGTAGGATAATTTTTTGAATCGTAAAATTATTTTTAAAAATGGCATTAATCCACAGTTTTGAATCATCTGGCAACCTACTATTTAAATATAGAGGTCAATTTCCGATAGTATTGTTTTTATTATGCATTCCTTATGTGTATGCTACCGATTATAAGGAAATTACCATACCATCGCAACGTATCTTGTTATTTTTAGGGATTGCCTTTTGCGTTTTAGGCTTTTTTATAAGAGCTATTACAATTGGAACAACCCCAAAAGGAACTTCGGGCAGAAATACTGAGAAACAAATTGCCGAACAGTTAAATACCGTTGGAATTTATTCTGTTTTACGTCATCCCTTGTATGTAGGGAATTACTTTATGTGGGCAGGTATTGTGGTTTACACCATGAATTTTAGTTTCTTTCTCATTTTTTCTTTAGCCTATTGGCTTTATTACGAAAGAATTATGTTTGCTGAAGAAAGATTTTTAGAGAAAAAATTTGGTGAAACGTATTTAAATTGGTCGTTAAAGGTGCCTGCTTTTATTCCAAGTTTTGCCAAATACCAAAAAAGTACGGTTTCTTTTTCGCCAAAGGCGGTTTTTAGAAGAGAGTATTCGGGTGTTTTGGCTACAGTGATTGGTTTTGTTTATATTCAATTTTTAAGAAACTTCTTTTCGATGCAAAAGGTTTTTATTTCTACCAATTTTATTACGGTGTTAATTATTACTGCTGCTGCTGCTTTGATTTTAAGATCATTAAAGCATTATACAAGTGTTTTGAGGGAAGAGGAAAAGGATTAGGGTTTGTTTTTGATTTGGATTTTTGGATTTTAGATTTTTGGATTTTAGATTTTAGACTTTTAGATTTTTGGATTTTAGATTTTAGATATTAGACTTTTAGATTTTAGATTTTTAGATTTTTAGATTTTAGATTTATGGATTTTAGATTTTAGACTTTTAGATTTATGGATTTTAGACTTTTAGATTTTTAGACTTTTAGATTTTTGGATTTTAGATTTTTGGATTTTAGATTTTAGACTTTTAGATTTTAGACTTTTTGGATTTTAGATTTTTGGATTTTAGATATTAGACTTTTAGACTTTTAGATTTTAGACTTTTAGAT